>DAOSIN010000019.1:0-12747 GCA_035366675.1 Salinivirgaceae bacterium
CTAAATTTCAAATATTTCAAAGAACTTTTTTAGATTTTAATGGGACAGTAATGAATTATGTATAAATCAAAATACTTTTTAACAGCAGTTTTGCTGTTTGTAACATATATTCTTGCAGCACAAACGCAGCAGCCCGAATATACTATTACAGGAATAGTTTATGATGAATTTAACGAGCCAATGCCTAGTGCCACTGTATATGTGAAAAATACGACCCAAGGCACGCTGAGTGATATGGAGGGTAAATTTAGCATTAAAGTTAGACGCGGTAGCACTCTGTCAATCTCTTTTGTAGGATATGAGACTTATGAATTATTTATTGACAAGGCATACACCGATCTTGTTGTGTCATTGAAGTCCGGTTCTCAATTGGAAGAGCTTGTAGTAACGGGCTTGGGGTCACAACGTAAGATAAGTACAGTTGGCGCTGTATCAACGATAGAAACAAAAGACCTGCAGGTACCAGCGACTTCTATGTCGAATATATTAGGGGGGCGTGTCGCTGGTATTATTAACATGCAGACCAGCGGTGAACCCGGAAAAAATATCTCTGAATTCTGGGTACGTGGTATTGGTACTTTCGGCGCAAATCAATCGGCATTAGTCTTAATTGATGGGCTTGAAGGAGATCTAAACTCTATTGACCCGGCTGACGTAGAATCATTTTCAGTATTGAAAGATGCTTCAGCTACAGCTGTGTATGGTGTACGTGGTGCTAATGGAGTGGTATTGGTAACAACAAAACGTGGAAAAGAAGGACATTTGCGAATTACTGCCAGAGCAAATGCTACTATATCAAGACTTACAAAGATGCCAGATTATGTAGGAGCTTACGATTATGCCCGATTAGTTAACGAAGCTCAATCGGTCCGAGGTACAGCCCCTATGTACTCACAGCGTGATTTAGATGTCATCCAATATGGTCTTGATCCTGATCTTTTTCCAGATGTGAATTGGCAGAAAGAAATTATGCGAGATTTTGGATTCCAGCAGAATTATTATGTCAGCGGTCAAGGAGGCGGTGAGATTGCACGTTATTTTGTCAGTTTAAATATGTCGAATGAGAATGCTGCTTATAAGATGGATGAGGACAGCCCTTATCGTTCGGGTGTGGGTTATAATACGTATAGCTATCGTGCCAATTTGGACATAAAGCTGACTTCTACTACAAACATGTATTTTGGGACGGATGGTTACCTGACGCTCCGAAAACAGCCGGGTGTTGCCAATACGGATTATATCTGGAATGCGCAGTCACAGCTGACTCCCGTTCTTATCCCATTAGAGTATTCTACTGGACATATTCCAGCCTATGGACCGAATGACGCTTACTCTCCCTATGTTATGTTGAATCATACTGGTATATCCAGTAACCAATCTTATACCGGCAAGGTAACTTTAGCTCTTGTTCAAGATCTTGATATTTTGCTTAAAGGTTTAAAATTACGTATGCAGGCGGCTTATGACAATAAATCATATTTTGATGAACGCCGTTCTGTTTTACCTGAAATGTATTGGGCATCGGGTCGTAATGTGAACGGAGAGTTGTTGCTGGCTAAGCGTGTAAATGCAGAGACAGCTTCTTATACTTACAGTCAGCGGCAATATCGTAAATACCATTTTGAAACTACACTGACTTATGAAAAAAGAATTAAAGATATACACCGTTTTTCAGGATTAGTATATTACTATATGAGTGATTCAAAAGACACAAAGGATATTGCAGATAGCGGCTATGGCATTAATATTAGTATGGCGGCTATCCCTAAACGCTATCAAGGGTTATCAAGTCGTTTGACCTATGGATATAACGACACATACATGGTTGATATTAATTTTGGATATGCAGGGAGTGAAAACTTCCAGCCTGGACGTCAGTTCGGATTCTTTCCGTCGGCGGCTTTAGGCTGGATTCCTACACAGTATCAATGGGTAAATGAAACAATACCTTGGTTAAGTTTCTTGAAATTCAGAGGTTCATATGGAATGGTTGGTAGCGACCGTATCACAGACCGAAGGTTTCCGTATCTGACGATTGTTAACGAAAATGCATCTACCGCATGGGCAAGCGGAATCTCAGGCGGTATTACCGAAAGTTCCGTAGGCGCCGACAATTTGATGTGGGAAAAATCGCTAAAAGCGGATGTCGGTGTTGATGCACACTTGTTTCGTGATAAATTGACCTTTAATATTGATTTTTTTGAGGACAAACGCTTGGGAATTTTCCAGCAGCGCCAATCAATTCCCGGTTATGTGGGTCTGCTCGCTATGCCTTATGGGAATGTTGGAAAAATGAGAAGTTACGGTTCGGATGGCAATGTTGCTTTCAGCCACGATTTTAACAGAGATCTGGGTTTTACGATACGTGCTAACTTCACTTATTCACGCAACGAAATTGAAAATTGGGAGCAGGCTCCGCAGAAATATCCATATCAATCGTATAATGGATATGCCAACGGCGTACACCGCGGGTACATTGCACTTGGTTTATTCAAAGACGAGCAGGATGTGGCTTCCAACCCGGAGCAGACTTTCGGGGGAAAAGTACTGCCGGGCGATATTAAATATAAAGACATCAATGGAGATGGCGTGATCAATACGGATGACCGGGTTGCTTTATCCGACCCGACCTATCCCCGTTTGATGTATGGATTTGGAGGCGAAGTCAGGTATAAAAGCTTAACGCTCGGCGTTTTGTTCAAAGGACGCGGGCATACTCCTTATTATCATGTAGGGCAAAGTGTAAACGGTGTAAATAATGGCATGGGGTATGTTCCTTTCCATGGGGGAGATGTGGGGAATGTGCTCACGGTTGCAGCTGATCCTGCTAATAGGTGGATACCAATGGATTATGTGCTTGCCAATGGAATTGACCCCGCATTAGCAGAAAATCCGAATGCTCGTTTCCCACGTTTGGATTATGGTTATAATGTAAATAACTCACAACTGTCTACATGGTGGCAAGGAGATGCCTGGTATTTGCGTCTTCAGGAAATCACTTTAAATTACCATATCAACAATGACTTTATCAAAAAAATAGGACTAACTTCTATGGACGTACAGTTCGTGGGATCCAATCTTTGGGTTTGGGACAATGTAAAACTTTTCGATCCGGAGCAAGCACATCATAATGGTCGCTCGTATCCGATTCCGGCACGTTATTCATTACAATTATATCTTAATTTTTAAAATGAAAAAAACAATGAACAATCTAAAAAATATAAGCGGATATGTTGTCGGCATTTTGTTTTTTCTATCGGCAATAACGTTTAATTCTTGCGATTTTCTTAAGGTAGATGACTACTTTAATGAAACATTAAAATATGATTCGATATTTACAAGTAAACGGAATATCGAACGTTATCTTTGGTCAACAGCAGCACAATTCCCAGACGAAGGCGGAATATTCGGGAATAATTACACTCCCGGTCCTATGGCTACCGATGAGGGTTTTACTTTGTATAGTGAAACCGAATTCAGAGGTATGGCGTATGCTTTGGGCAATGTATCTCCAACAAACTTGTACAACATGAATACATGGAACAACATGTATATAATTATCCGTAAGGCCAATACTATTATGACACGAATGAATGAGGCAACTGACATGACTGCATTGGATCGTCGTAATATTTTGGGTTATGCGCTTTTTATACGGGCATATGCTTATTATCATTTAGCAATAAAATATGGCCCGGTAATAATTGTTGGTGATAAACCTTTAGAAAACAATGAAGAAATAGATTATTACGACCGTCCCAGAGCCACTTGGGATGAAACAGTTGATTACATTTGTGCAGAATTGGAAAAGGCCGCCCCGATGATGAACCGCCCAGAAGAAATGCTTGTCAGTAATTTTGGTCGGCCGTCAAGCGGTGCTGCATATGCACTTGTTGCACGTTTGCGTTTAATGCAAGCCAGCCCTTTGTATAATCCGCATCCTAACAATCCGGCAGCAATAACTACTTTCGGAAATTGGAAACGATCAACAGATGGAGTACATTATATTTCTCAGAAGTACGATGAGAAAAAATGGGCAGTAGCAGCCATGGCGGCAAAACGTGTAATTGATATGGGATATTACTCTCTGCATACAGTAGAACGAGTAGATGGTGATTCGCCTAATCTTCCAAGTAATATATCAAATGCAGAATTTCCAAATGGAGCAGGAAATATAGACCCTTTCCGATCATATGCCGACATGTTTAATGGCGAGACAGTGGCTCCCCGTAATAGGGAATTTATTTGGGCTCAATGGTCTAATCAGACTTTAAATTATAGTCGGAGAGCTTTTCCTGTACATTTAGGTGGCTGGAATGGATTATGTGTAACTCAGAAAATAATTGATGCTTACCGTATGGTTGATGGTCGAGATATTCAAAACTCAAGTTCTCAGTATCCATACATAACAAGAGGTACGATTGGAAAAGAGAAAGTTTTTTCCGGATATGAACTGCCTGCTGCTGTAAGCAGAATGTATGATAATCGGGAGATGCGTTTTTATGCTAGTATTGGTTTTAGTAATCGGAAATGGAAATGTAGTTCCATAAGTGAACCAGCTGATAAAAAGAACTTTATAGCAGATTATTCGTATGGAGGTAGTGCTGGAAAAGATAAAGCTGGGTATGGAAACACTACTGATTATGCAATAACAGGATATGTACTAACTAAGTTTATTCATCCAGAAGATGCATGGTCTGGCACTGGCGCTCGAAGGCAACAAAAATCTTTCCCGATTATTCGTTATGCTGAAATCTTACTTTCGTATGCTGAAGCTTTGAATAACCTGACAGAAACGCATACGATAATTGATACAATCGCAAATAAAACCTATACATTGCAGCGTGAAAAAAATGAACTTGTGTCGGCTTTTAATCAAGTACGCTATCGTGCCGGTATGCCTGGATTGACTGATGCGGAATTTGATTCTCCAGAAACAGTGCAAGGACTGCTTGAGCGTGAACGTATGATTGAATTTTTATTTGAAAACAGGCGGTATTTTGATGTTCGCCGCTGGGGTAAATATGAAGAAAGCGAAAAAGAGTTGATACGTGGTTTGGATACAGATGCGAAAGGCAATAGTTTTTATACGATTATCCCAATAAATCATGCAAAAGCACGCAACCGATTAATTGATCGGAAACTTGTATTGTTTCCACTTGCATTAGATGAAGTGCGCAAGGCTCCTTCATTAGATCAAAATCCGGGATGGCAAGATTAATTTTCAATTCAAAAAAATAAGTATAATGAAAAAAATAATGAAAGAAATAACTTTTTTGATTTGTGGTATATTTCTCTGCATATTTACTTTTACTTCATGTGAAGATAATCAATATGACAAAGAGATGTATAAACCTATACTTTATCTTCTTAGTACAGGTAACCATAATGTTTACAATGTAGTTTATCCATTTGGTGTTGAAAACGCAGTAGGATATTTTTCTATTGGTTGCAGTGGATCTAAACCGAATCCGGAAACAATAACAATAGAATTAGAATCGGATACAGTATTGATGAACGAATACAACAGGATAAATTTTGTTGTTGATTCAGCTTCATATGCTAAATTACTACCTAGTGGTAGGTATGAGTTTGAATCGTACACAGTAACTTTTCCTGCAAATAATAAGGAGCAATACATAAAGGTTCCGGTTAAAGTTAATCAGGAAGGGTTATCTCCTGATTCGATCTATTTTATTCCGCTTAATATCAAAAGTGTTTCAAATTACGAAATAAGTCAGGATAGGAGAAATATGTTGTTACGCGTGTTGGTAGAAAATGATTATGCAGAACAGATTACTCAGACAACTTATTACCAGCGGGCGCAGTATTGGGAAGATGGAAAAGAAGAAGATATGTATCCTGCAAACGGGCCAAAAATTGTTCAGCCTTTATCAAAAGATGAAATACGCATGTATGCGGGGAAAAACACTCAGGATAACAAAGCATCACTCGATAGTATAAATGCTTATGCTATGGTGTTGAAGATAAACGAAGATCATTCGGTAGATTTCAGATCTTATGCCAATTTGGACGTTGAAAAGTTAGATAGGGAAAATTTCAACAGGTACTACACTCGCTTGAACAGTGAATATAAGCAGATACAGTATTTTGATCTTTATTATCGATTCAGAGTTAAAAAAGGCAATGCATATGGAAGCTGGATTGTTGTCGAAGAAACTTTGGAACGATTGAATTAAAAAAACACTTCTGTAACTAGCAATTTATGATTGATGGATTCAGTACTTCGAATGTAAACTGCTAGTTACAGAAAAATTATATTTTAAATACCATAAGTTTATTTTATCTTAAAAAATTAATTAGTTATGAAAGCAAAATTATTCCTTTTTTCATGCTTTATGGCATGTTGTGGTACATTTCACAGTGTACGGGCGCAAATAATTTATCCTTATTTTCCTTCAAATCAGACAGCTAATGATTTGTCTGCCAAAGGAGGGACGAGTGTTAATCCGACGGCTTTTCTCCCTCCTGCAACAGGCGATTATACGCTTGAGCTTATTGCTTCAGGTGCTATAACAGTATCCGGTAATGATATTAAATATAGCTATCAGCCGGAAGCAAATGGTGCTAAAGTTCGCTTTGTAAAAAAAGACGGTGTCATACATGTGTATGAAAACACAAAATACAAAGGTGTCATTAAAGAAGAATCTCAAGCTAGTTTTCCTGATATTTTTGCAGTAGAAGATGATGTCGATGCAAAGACTGGAATTTACGACAGCCGAAATCTTTTTCAAAATCCGGGATTTGAAGAAGGAGGAGCACAAGGAAGTGATTTCAAAGACGGTATATATTGGGACGCTTTAAATGCATCAAAAGAATCAAGCTGGGGCGCTTGGCCTAATTCTTCAATAAGAGAAGGCGGGCGGAATCTGCTGGACGGGGATGGACGTGCGTTGTATTTTCATGAAAACGGACGTTACCTTACTCAAAATTTAGGTATTGGAAAATTGAAATCAAATACATATTATCAACTGAAATTTAAACACAAAGTACATTCTAATACAGGTAATATTACTTATAGCATCCTTTTAGGAACAGAAAAAGCAGATCTGAGCATTGACTCCATTCCTGCTTTTACTACACCTTCTTCGGCAATTATAAGTGATATTGAATTTTATTTTAAAACAAAAGATAATGTGCTTTCTAATGTAGATATATGGTTTGCATTTCAAAGAGCGGTTTTACCTAACACAGCAAACTGCTGGTTTGATCGTATGACTTTGGTTGAGGCAAATAATATTGCTGCAAGTGGAATCAGTGGCGTAAGTTCAGGAATATATTTATCAGGTTCGGCTTTTGCTCCGGAAATCACTTTGGGAACAGGGGATATGATTGATTGTACACAATTTGTTGTCAATCCTAATTTTGATAAAAATAATCAGGGTTGGACTTCAACGACCGGAGCACAAAATAACAAATTATCAACAGGTAAAGCTGGTGTTTTCACTCCTCCTTATTGGGAGAACTGGAATGGAAGTGATTTTTCAGGAAAGATGTATCAGACTTTACAGGGATTGCCGGTGGGGAAATATAAAATACAGATAGCTGCATTCAGCACAAAAATACCTGAGGATGAGTATGTGTATGTATATGCAGGAAAAAGTGAAGATCCTGCCGAAGCAGATACAGTGCGTCTTTTTACGACAGATCCCTTTGTTTACACACTTGAAGCAGATGTTTTTGATGGAACGCTGGAGATCGGGTTATGCATTGAAGGAGGTACTAACTGGGTAGGAATTGATAATGTAAGACTATATTATGTAGGAGTTGATAAAACTCTGGTTCTTGATGCACTTGAACTTCAAATAGCAGAAGCTGCTGAATTGACCGGTAAAAAAATGCATGCCGATATTGCGGCTGAGTTAGCTGCAGCAAAACAAGATGCAGAAACAAAGAAAGAAAATGCGGGCTCAACTTCACTTGAAGTTTTAGAAGCTGCTTCGGCACGTTTATTAGCGGCTCTTACTGTTGCTAAAGAAGCGGTCAAGGCTGTTGCAGATTTGGAAGAACTGCTTGATAAAGCAACCGAATTTGTCAGCAAAAAAATGCAGGCATCTGTACTTGCTGATTTAACAGCAGCAAAAGCAACAGCTGAAGCTCTGACTGGGACGACAGTTGGAACTACAGAAGCATTGAAAGCATCTATTGAAACTTTGACAGCGGAGTTAGAAAAAGCGGAATCATCCATAAATGCCTATGACGCTTTTAAAAATTTGCTCGATGAAGCAGAACGCATTACAAATTTAGGTTTACAAAACGGAGACAAGTCGGCATTAGATGCTGCGATAACTATAGCAAAAGCTGTTTATGAACCGGCTGCAAGTAACGAAGAAGAAATTAAAACAGCACAAACTGCATTAGACGAGGTGCTGTTTGCATACAGCCTCCCGAATGCTTCTCCTAATTTTGTTGTAGACGTAACCCGCTGGATTAAAAACTCGAATTTTGAAGATTCAGATATTTCCATGTGGATAATAAACAGTACTCCGGCAGCTAAAAAAGGTCTTGCCAGCAAAGGCACTGGAAATGTAGTAAAAGATGGTCATTTGCAGTTTTATGGAGAATCGGGGAACACGGTTAGTGGGAATGTCACGTATCGGATTGATGATATAACCATGCCGGAAGGTTATTACAATCTGAGCATGGGAATATACACCAACAATATGGCGGAAGTAAACTTAGCCGAAATTTTAATTTCAGCCCAAGGTTATAGGCATGAATTGATGGTAGAATTTGAAGAAGCTGTTCCAGGTCAAGACTGGGCAGAAAAGTTCTACACATTACACAACATCACAGTAACTGATGATGATTACGGTATGATGGATTTTAATTTGGAATTTCTTTCGCCATTGACTCTCACCCGGTCATTTACATTTGGTGTTGATAATATTTCACTTAAATATTCAGGTGACAGCCCAGTGAGTGGTTTGCAACCGATCGTTTCTGATGATGACGAGTTGATTAATACCGAATATTACAATTTACAAGGCAGCAAAATAGAAAAACCTGTGAATTCGGGATTCTATATCATAAGAAGAACCTATAAAAGCGAATTAACAAAAAGCAATAAAGTGTTTTATAAAAAACAATAAAGTGTTTTATAAAAAACAATAAGCCTTAATAAATTACATGCCGACACATCATAATGCCGGCATGTAATTACTTATTCGATTACAGAAAAAGTGTAAAGTCAAAATCATGATAGAATTTTTTTAGTCCAACAAAAAAGTATTTATATCATTTGAGAACGAAAATATTACACAATAAAAATAATTTTTCATATCAATTAATCATTTAACAATAAAAAATCATGAAAACAAAATTATTATTTTTTCTATGTCTAATGACATGTTATGGTGTATTGCAGAATATACAAGCACAAATAATTATTCCTTATTTCCCGCTTCAAGCCGATGATTTTGGAGGAAGTCCAGTAAATGATCCGTTAAGTTTTATTCCTACGAAAGACAATTTCACGCTTGAAGTTGATGGAACTGAAGGCAGTTCAATCGGAATTCCCGGCCTGGGTATTAACTATGAGCCGACATCAACAACTACAGTTCGTTTTGTACAAAAAGATGGTTTGGTTCACGTGTTTGAAAGTGGTGAGTACAAAGAAACAATTACTCCAAATTTAAGTTACGCCCCCATTGGAAATAATCTTGTAGAAAATTTTGGATTCGAAACAAATACAGCTCAAGGTAATCATCGTAAAGATGGCGTTTATTGGCATGTCTATAACAAAAGCGGGGTTGAAGATTGGGATTCTAACGACCCACTCGGTTCTATAAGAACAACATCACCTTTTAGTGGCACTTATTGTTTATTGCTTCGTGGTGGCGCATTACGTTTGACCCAAAATATTTCCAACTTAAAAGCTAATACTACTTATTTAATTACTTATAAACATAAAGGAAATGATGCCAATGCCAACCAAGGCGGTGTTAAATATACAATTAAATTAGGTTCTGGTGATTTTGGCACTGGTACATTTACTAGTATTGCAGGTCACACAACAAGAACAGACGGAGTTAAAACATGGGAAGGCTTTGAGGGAGTAATTTCTACAGGCGAAACAGCGCCTGCCTGGCTTTGCTTGGAGCGTTCCGAAACAACAAACAAATATGACTGGCTTGATGAATTTAATCTTACAGAAGTTAATTTTACAGCCGGGATCACTGGCAATGCCGCTAATGTAAAGTATTTAGAAGGTTCTGCCATTGCTCCGGAATTTGAACTTCAAAACGGAGATATGATAGATATGACAGATGATTTTGTTGTTAATCCGAATTTTAATTCTAATTATAACGGTTGGAGTCCGGATAATGTTACGATATATCGTTCTGGAAATGGTCTTGCTGACAAATCTATAGTAGGAGATGGCAATGGTCAGATATATTATAATATAGATATAACTACTGAAGGTAGAGCCTATCAAATTATTTCCGGTCTGCCGAATGGAAAATACAAATTAACAATGGGAGTCTACGCTCAATTAGGTTCAGTAGGTACGCAGGCTGGTTGTGCTGAAATTTATGCAAATACTGCCGTTACACCCATTGATGAAGAATTAAAATTTTACGCTGTTGAAAATACTTTAGTTTTGGATGGTACAATTGAAATAGGTGTAAGGTATTTACAAGAAGGTCTCTCACAAATAAAGTTCGATAATGTAAAACTTTATTATTTAGGTTTTGATAATACGGCTATTTACAATGCACTTCAAGAGCTAATTGCAGAAGTGGAAGAATTTGATGCGACTGAAATTAATACTGCACTTGCTAATGGCTTAAGTTCTGCACTTGCTGCAGCGAAATTAGTTGAATCTACAACCGGTAACCAGGAGCTGGAAACAGCAACTGCTAATTTATCAGTTGCCTTTACTGCGGCTAAATCTAATAAAACAACGCTTGATACTTTGAATTCAGCACTTGCTGATGCTAAGAATATTGATCAAGATTCCCCAATGGCGGAATCTGTGTTAAATGCATTGATTAGCGCAATTGCTGATGCTGAGAATAAAATAACCAATAAAGAATCTACAGATGAATTAACCGTTGCTTTAGCTGCGTTAAATATAGCTGTTCCAGCAGCAAACTCATCTATCGCTTTATTTGCTGAGCTGAATACCGAAATAGCTGCCAGTAATGCGGTCGTTAAACCGTTTCAGACTAATAATGGATTAGATGTTCTTAATGCTGCTAAAGTTGCAGCGCTAGCAGTATATAATGGTGGTGGCGAAACTGCTACAACTGACGAAGAAGCAAAAGAACAGATTAAAGCACTCAGAATAGCAGTCTCGGCCTATTTGGTCGCAGGCGGAACAGATGTGACAACCAGCATTGCTAATCCAAGTTTTGAAGAAACTATTGGCTCTACTTGGACTTTAAGTCAAGTTTCTTCAGGTTGGACGGATTTCAATAGAAAAAACGTTAATGCTTCCGATGGTACTTATCTTTATAATCTGTTTGCAGAGAAGGTAACCAGTATTGATGTTTATCAAAACATCTCTTTAAATAAAGGACATTATGTACTTAGTGCAGATTTCAGAATAGGAGTAATTACGGATCAGCATCTATATGCTACAGTAGGAAGTGATTCTCCAGTTCAATCTGCTACACTTAGCAAGCTGTACGGAGATGCTCTGTGGCAACCCTTAAATATTAGCTTTGAGGTATTGGTAGATGGTACGACTGTTAAAATTGGAGTTTCTTCAACCGGTGAGGGTACTAAACAGGACGGCTCAATGCGTGTGGACAATTTTAAATTAGTTCATTTTGCAGAAGGGGGAATCACCACTGTCACTGACTTCCCGTTTGCAAGCGATGAGTTAATCAGCATAGAATATTATACTTTACAGGGATTAAAAGTAGCAGAGCCACTAGAAAACGGCATCTACATTGTGAAAAAAATATACGAATCGAAACGTATAGAGTCTGAAAAAATAATTTTCAATAGGTATTGATTTTTTCAGTTCGGTTAAAGTTCCATGCTATCAAAATTGTTAGAAGGAACTTTAACTACTTCCTACATCTACAGCATTTGGCCGTGCTGTAGATGACAAATAAACTAAAAAAAACGAATCAAGATATGAATGAAATGTTTAGTATATCCGGAAAAGTTGCTGTAATAACGGGCGCCGGCGGAGTTTTAGGGGGCAGTATTGCCAAAAGTTTTATAGAAGCAGGCGCTAAAGTAGTCGCCATAGATATCCGTCAGGAAAACTTAGATACTCGGATAAAAGAATTGAAAGACATGGGCGGTGAAGCCATAGGTATTGTCGGTAATGTTTTGAATATAGAAAGCCTTGAAAATGTAGCAAAAGAAATTCTGAGTAAATGGGGAAAAATAGACATGCTGTTGAATATTGCGGGAGGAAATACACCTGGAGGAACTTTAAAACCCGATCAACCATTTTTGATATGCAGATTTCCGAATGGGAAAAGGTTACAGGATTGAATCTTAATGGAACGGTTTATCCGAGCATGGTATTTGGAAAAATTATGGCAGAGCAAAAAAGTGGAAGTATTATCAATATATCTTCGATGGCTGCTTATTCGGCTATTACCCGTGTACCGGGCTATTCGGCAGCTAAAACAGCAGTCAGTAATTTTACGCAGTGGCTTGCTGCCGAAATGGCTATAAAATACGGTGACAAAGTTCGTGTAAATGCATTAGCTCCAGGATTTTTTATCGGCGACCAAAATCGTGCGGTACTAATAAATC
>DAOSIN010000020.1:0-12210 GCA_035366675.1 Salinivirgaceae bacterium
CTGGCACAATTACAGGCAATACAACCGTTTGCCAAGGAGAGACAGCAGTAACATATACCGTTTCTGAAATAGCAAACGCAACCTCTTATGTTTGGACATTGCCGAATGGAGAGACCGGAACAAGCACAACAAATACTATTACAATTAATTTTGAAAATTCGGCAACTTCCGGCGAAATTTCTGTTTGTGGTGTTAACGAATGTGGAGCTGGCGAAAACTCAACTTTAGCAATTACTGTTAATGCGCTACCAAGTGAAGCTGGAGCTATTACAGGTAATACAAATGTTTGCCAAGGCGAAACAGGTGTAACTTACATCGTTTCCGAAATTGCGAACGCAACATCATACGTCTGGACATTACCGACAGGAGCAACAGGCTCAAGTTCAACCAATTCAATTACTGTTGATTTTGGAGTCTCCGCAATATCCGGTAACATCACAGTTAAAGGAGTAAACTCATGCGGTGACGGAGCAATGTCAACTTTAGCAATAAGTATTGACGCACTGCCCGATATAGCAGGAATAATCACTGGAGAAACAACAGTTTGCCAAGGGCAAACAGCTGTAACATACACTGTTCCCGAGATAGCGAACGCAACATCTTACGTCTGGACACTGCCAAGCGGAGCAACCGGAGAAAGTACAACCAACACTATTACAGTTGATTATGGAAACTCGGCAATATCCGGAGATATTTCAGTTTACGGGACAAGTGGTTGTGGAAATGGAACAAGTTCTACTCTATCAATTACTGTTAACTTATTACCAGATATAGCTGGCACAATTACAGGCAATACAACCGTTTGCCAAGGAGAGACAGCAGTAACATACACTGTTCCAGAAATAGCAAACGCCACATCATATATTTGGACATTGCCAAATGGAGCGACCGGAACAAGCACAACAAACACTATTACAGTTAATTTTGAAAATTCAGCAACTTCCGGCGAAATTTCTGTTTGTGGTGTTAACGAATGTGGAACTGGCGAAAACTCAACTTTAGCAATTACTGTTAATTCGCTACCAAGTGAAGCTGGAGCCATTACAGGTAATACAAACGTTTGTCAAGGAGAAACAGGTGTAACTTACACCGTTCCCGAAATTGCGAACGCAACATCATACGTCTGGACATTACCAACAGGCGCAACAGGCGCAAGTTCAACCAATTCAATTATTGTTGATTTTGGAGTATCCGCAATTTCCGGCAACATCACAGTTAAAGGAGTAAACTCATGCGGTGATGGAGCAATGTCAACTTTAGCGATAAGTATTGATGCACTGCCCGATATAGCAGGAACAATCACTGGAGAAACAACAGTTTGTCAAGGGCAAACAGCTGTAGCATACACAGTTCCCGAGATAGCTAATGCAACATCTTACGTCTGGATACTGCCAAACGGAGCAACCGGAGAAAGTATAACCAACACTATTATAGTTGATTATGGAAGCTCGGCAATATCTGGCGAAATTTCTGTTTACGGAGTAAATAATTGTGGCGATGGAGCAGTGTCAACTATAACAATTACTGTAAATCCACTACCAGATATAGCAGGAACAATTTCGGGAGACACAATGATTTGTCAAGGACAAAGCTCCGTAACTTACAGTGTGCCAACAATCGCTAATGCAATTTCATACATTTGGACTCTGCCCGAAGGAGCAACAGGAACAAGCACGACAAATAGCATTGATGTTGATTATGGAACATCAGCCGTTTCTGGCAATATCACAGTAAAAGGAGTAAACGCTTGTGGCGATGGGGAAAGTTCTACTTTGGCAATTACAGTAAATCCTTTGCCTGTAAAACCAATAATAACATCTAACTCTTCGAGCCACGATAATAGTTATTATTGCCAAAACGATACGTTAGTATGCGTAAACTTCGACAATAACCTTTTATACGAATGGTTTAAAGATGGTACTGAGATTGTTACTGAATTTTCAAACAATGCAATTCCGTTACAAACATCAGGAGGTTATTCGGTAAAATGTACAGATGAACAAACTGGTTGTCACATCTCGTCAGATATTTATGAGGTTCAGGTTAATCCTGTTAGTACTCTGATTGTTCACGAGAAACACCAGTCTGAAGTAATATCGTTACTAATTGTGGATAATAAAGAAAATCTTTTTGTTGACTACTTATGGAGTTTAGGAGATGGTTCAGACATCCCTTCCGACATTGTTAATAATAGACAATTTGTTGTTTTACCACCGCAACACATGGGTAAGAACTATATGGTGAAAGTTACAGATATTTATGGTTGTAAAATCAACTCTGATATAATTTCCACTTCTTTAAAAGATTTTTTTATAACGTTATATCCAACAATAACAAATAGTATTTCAAATGTTCTGATAAATCATCCGTATGAAGGGATTATTCAAATGAGGATTATTGATATGAAAGGGACAGTTATTAGCACTATTGATTTGAATAAAGTGAAGAGTGTAGCTACCTTTGAATTGAATTTTTCTCATCTTCCTGCAGGAATATACACAGTTATCTTCCAGCTCGGTAATTATACAGACAGTCATAAATTGTTTAAAGAGTAAATCAATTATGAGTAAACATATTAAAGTACAAGGAAAAAGCGTGCACTTCGCTGTTCAAGGAGCATTGATGTTATTATTTGTTTTGTTTTTTACAATGAAAAGCGAAGTGCTGTTGGCTCAGCAAAATATTCCATCAAAATCATGGGCGTTGAACGTACAATTAACACCAACTCTATCTTTATTAAAAAGCGATGTTTACAATAATGAACGAAAGGTATCATGTGGTTTTGTTGGAGGTTTAAATGCTGCTTATTATTTCAAAACGTTTGATAAGTTTAGTATGGCTTTTTCTGCGGGTCTCAATTTTAGTAACTACAACTCAAATCATAAGCTTAACTATATAGATTCTGTTTGGACGGTAGATGCTGATCAAGACAGGGTTCATGTTTACGAACAGTGCGACAATATGAAAGAAAAACAAACCATTTCTTATATAGATATTCCGTTGCTACTTTATTTTGATTATGTACTTGCCTCAAAGTTGGAAGCATTCGTAAACGTTGGATGCTCCTTTTCTGTAGCGACAATTAAGAACTCTTATTATACAGAATCGATACTTACAAGGAAGGGGTATTATCCTGATTATAACGTGCTAATCTATGATGTTGATGTTCCTAATTCTCAGTATTTTTACCCAACAGACAAGCATATCTCAAACAAAGGTGTTTTAGATGTAAAAAACAATATTAGTTTAATTTCAGCTATTGGTGTTAGATATAGAGTTTCGTCAAAAATTGCACTGTCTCTGGGGCTTAACTCATTTTTCGGAGTGAAGAATATTTCTAACTACAAAAACAACTCAGGTAGTACACTGGTTAATAACGACCACACTGTAAACACGCTGTTTCATAATAGTGAAAAAATTAGAGTCAGTGCACATGGATTATCGGTAGGAATAAGTCTGTTTTTCTGATTGTCAATAAGCCAATCGACTGAATGTCAAGATATTATAGAGACGGAGCATGCTCCGTCTCTTTCTCTTAATATCCCTTAATTGCTTAATGTTCCAAAAACAAAAAAATCCATAAAAATCAAAATAATTAAGAAATTTTCACTTTCATAGTGTTTTTTCGATACGGTTTTGTATCTTTAACCCCTAAAACTCAATTCTACGAATTGTTTGTAAAAATAAATATATTGTTAGAAATCAGAGTAATAAGTAGTTGAATAAACTAACCAAAATTAAGTAAACAACAATTTATCGACACAAGATATGGTAAACCTGTTTTTTAAAAAACTTTTCGGACAGCTACCTGCTACTGAAAAATACGTGAAGCAAAATGAGATGCTTCGTAAAGAGATGAACGAATTTGACGCATTTGCTAAAGGCGAAAAACTAAATCGGTATTACGAATTAGAAAAAATTGTGCAAAGTCGGGAGCATTACGACACTAAGAAAAAGTTGCAAGAACTCAAGTATGAAGGAAGTGAAGAGCATAAAAATGAGCTTGAGTTTAAAAATCTTTGCAAAAACAAAGAGCTAAAATTGTTTTTTAAAGTTAAAGATGAAGAGGCGTTGTCTCGATTTAAAAGGATAGAGGATTCTGACACTCTTGCCGAATACACCAAAATGAAAAGCTTGATTGACTCAAGAGGGATTGAAAAAAACAAAGAACAAAGAAAAACTTTCAAAAAGTTAAAGCGAAACGAAGATATTAAGTTTTA
Organism: Salinivirgaceae bacterium; assembly: GCA_035366675.1. Taxonomy (GTDB): domain Bacteria; phylum Bacteroidota; class Bacteroidia; order Bacteroidales; family Salinivirgaceae; genus JAAYQU01. The sequence goes on from DAOSIN010000020.1 coordinate 4,221, forward strand.
CAATAAATATAAAAACACAAAAGAGTACAAAACATATCAAAAGGTTCTTAACGGCTCTGCATTAAATCGTTATAACGAACTAAAATCGTATATTAACTCAGATGAATTTAAAGAGCGAAAAGAATATTTGTTGGATCCCAAAAAATTCGAAAAGTCAGAAGGTTATAGGAACGAACAAGAGCTGAAAGAACTTAAATCAGACAAAGAGATTAATTGGTATTTCAAACTCCTAAAATCTAACAAGTTTGATGCTACAAGAGAGTGGAATCCGATATTCGAGGATACTTTTGAAGGTTTTGATGACAGTAAGTGGATACCTATTCCTTTCCAAGGGATGCTAAATTTGCAAGGCAGAAGCTATGTCCCAGAAGGAAATTTACAGTTCCACACCGATGGTAAAAATTTAAAATTTGAGGATGGTTGCATAAATATCGAAACCAGAAAAGAGAATGTTAGAGGTTTACGTTGGCAGGTATCTTCTGGATTTAAAATGCGCGATTTTGAATACTCTTCGGGAATGATAAATACTGGTCACAGTTTTAGGTTCCAAGAGGGCAAAATAGAGGTTCTTGCTCGAATGACATCATCAAAAGAGGTCATTCATGCTATGTTTTTAAGATCAGAAACAATTACTCCACATATCGAAGTTTTTTGCTCTGGCTCGAAAAAAGGACTGAAAGTCAGACTCTTTTATAAAAATCAAAACAAACCCGATTTTGAGGAAACAATAACCGGAATAAATCTGGCATCAAACTTTTTGTATTCACTTGAATGGGGTCATAATTTTTTAAGGTGGCAAATAAACGGATATACCGTAGCCGAATACTCTGGAATACTTCCAAGACATCCATTATATTTGGGATTATCGAGCGTATTGCTTGAAAAAACCGAAAATTTGCCGGCAAACTTAATAGTTGATACAGTAAGGGTTTACGAAAAGCAAAAATAAATTGTCGATGACAGCGGATAATTTTAAGATAGTGTTCATGGGAACACCCGACTTTGCTGTGGAGTCACTTGAAATATTGCACCAAAATTTTAATATAGTTGCTGTTGTTACCTCTCCCGATAAACCTCGCGGACGCGGACAGAAGCTCACCCCCTCTCCGGTTAAGGAGTTTGCTCAATCGGTAGGTCTTCCGGTTTTGCAGCCTACGAATTTGAAAAGTAGCGATTTTATCGAAGCTTTGTCGCTCTTAAATCCTGATTTAGGAGTAATTGTGGCATTCAGAATGTTACCTGAATCAGTTTGGAGTCTGCCACGCTTAGGCTCTATCAATCTGCATGCGAGCTTGTTACCGCAATACCGTGGAGCTGCGCCTATAAACCACGCTATTATCAACGGTGAAACAAAAACAGGTGTAACAACTTTTTTCCTGAAACACGAAATTGATACAGGAAACATTATAGATTCTAAAGAAGTTCCTATACTTCCCACCGATAACGCTGGTACACTGCACGATAAGTTGATGATTGAGGGTGCTAAGGTTTTATATCACACGGTCGAATCAATTATTAAGGGCAACTATAAGGAGACTCCGCAAAATGTTTTGGATAACGAAAGCCTGAAAGATGCACCAAAATTGAACAAAGAGTTTTGTCGTATTAATTGGAACGCTAAAGGCGAGGTAATTCACAATTTCATTAGAGGATTAAACCCATATCCCGGTGCTTATACAGAAACCGTTTTGGCTGACAAAACAGTTGGAATAAAAATATACGACGGCTTTTATGAAAATTCGGATAACAGTAAGGCAATAGGGACAGTAGTAAGCGACAAAAACAGCATAAAAGTCGCCGTATCAAATGGTTGGTATCATATCACTGAACTACAGCAAGCAGGTAAAAAGCGAATGAGTGTTGTCGACTTTTTAAATGGGTTGAATAATCAGTCGCTTGAGAAGTTTGAAAACTTATCTTAGGTGATAGACAAGTAGAAGGTGCAAGAAAGGTACAAGGTAAAAGGTGCAAGGTACAAGTGGGAGCCGAGCGGTGCACTGGGAAACGGTCACTGATTTTATATTTTGACAGGCTCAATAACCACCGAAACACAGGCTCAAAAACCATCGAAGTGAGGTCGGAATTAGGAATTGTCCGTAGGACAATATGTGATTAACCGTAAGATTTATCTTACGGAAACGGTGTCCCCCCTCGACTTTCGCCCGTAGGGCGACACTATGCGATAAAGCAATGTGCCACCCTACGGGTGGGATTGTGTGCTGTTGCACACCCATAGGCTTGCGCCTATGGTTAATCATATGTTGTCCTACAGACAAAAAAGTCCTGTGTTAATAAAAAATTCTAAATCTTTGTGGATTAAATTTAGCTTAATATTACCTGAAAATTCAAGGTTTGGGATTAAAAAGCCAACTATGTTGTGGGTAGTTGGCTTTTTAGTTAGTTCCTCATTGTTCCTATCCCAAAGCATGCTAGAGGTTGCTCTTTTTTGTTGTTTTGTTTTTGCTATCTGTCAAGTTTATAGGTCCTCTTTTTATGTTGGAAAAAAGCCTTGAATGTGATACTTTAAATCCAAAATTTTCTTTAAAATACTCTTTCAATACTTCTGCATGATACTTCCCAAGTCTAGGGTCTAGATTGCATTCCTCAGTATAACTGGCAATTTCTGTTGGAGTAAGAAATATAGAGGTGTCTTTACTATTTTTTTGGGGTATAACCATTATTCTGACTTCATCTTCATACAGAAATGATGTTCTTTTTTTTAGTAAAAGCTCAATTTGTTGTCTTCCAATCTTATCGTTTTTAATTTCATCTATTAACACTTTTTTGTCAAAAGGTAGGTCGTAAAACTTTTTTGTGAATTGATAACAAACGTTTCCAATATAAACGTCTGCATTATAAATATTGTCGAGAAAATTTGTGAGTAATTTCTCTGTGTTAAAAGTCAAACGTATTCCGTTTCCTTTTGGAGCATAAACCTTCCAAAATGCTTCGCTGTTAATTGTTCCTGAAACACACATTGCAAAAACCTTATCCTTAATTGGAAGATTGAATCTTTCATTATCTATTATGTACTCTCTGTCTAGAAAATATTTTTCAAATGGGTCTTCCCATTCAGAAGGATTTACAAGAGCAATTTTTTTAGTTTTTAATATTTCTACAAATCTGTCAAGTGTCATAAAACGATAAACTCTTTTATGTTCTTCTAAAAAGGATTCTCTGGTAGTGTTTACAAAATTTATTGCCATATAATATTATTTTAAGTTTTTTATTTTGTCAATCATTAGCTTAGTTTTTAGCAAAGAAATCTGAAGCCTTTTTAATTTGCTCCATTACATGTTTTGCATTAAAGCCTGAACGATAAAGATAACCTGCAATAATATCTTGAACCTCATTCAAGCTAATACTATTTTCTTTTGCAAGTTTTCTTAGTTCTTTAGCTCTATTTTCGTCAAGAACGTGGGTGGCGAAAATCTTGTCTTGGTCACCAAAACAGCCACCAATACGAGTTCTTAAAGTTTCTATTACGTCGAATTTTTTAATCTTTTCTTGGTCAGTCATAATTGTCATTTTTACCTCGCCTCCAACGCCACATTTACCACCCAAACCCCACCCACTTACAAGCACAAAACCCGCAAGCCACTTAAAGATCAATTAGTAAATGCAACATCTTCAGCAAATTGTTATTAATTTTATTTTATCAAATCAACATTTTTTTTCAAAAATTAATTTATATTCCTTTGCTCAATTTTATTATCACAAATAGAAATTGAAATATTTTTATCTAGATGCTTTACAATTAGTTTTGTGATTGAACAGTTTGGTTTTGTTGATTCGAAAACCAAGTTCCCTATAATACTGCTGCGAGACTTAACAGATATTGGTTTCTCGCCAAGTGAATTTTGAATTTGTGCCAATGGTGGTACAACTGCAGAATTTCCGTTTACTAGAACACTACTAGGTTTTGACCAAATGTTATCTGTCAACTGATGAGAAGGTTTAGTTTCAAATGTTAAATCGTTTAAATCCGTATTTTTTTTATTAATAATTTTTAGATTTAATACAATGTAGTAGCCATCTTCAAATTTAGTCCAATATGAATGATCATAGTTAATAGATATTTTAATTTTCCGTTTCACTTTTGAAATGGTACAGCCTCCTATTACAAGTACAATTAAAAGAAGTGGTAACCAAAAGTTATCAATCCATGTACTACACTGTAAAACTGTTATTAATGTTGTCATATACTTTGTTTTTTACCTCGCCTCCAACGCCACATTTACCACCCAAACCCCACCCACTTACAAGCACAAAACCCGCAAGCCACGTAAAGTTCAAATAGTAAATGCAACATCTTCAGCAAATTGTTATTATTAATAATTTTATTTTAGCTTTTAAATTTTTATTCGATTAATTTCCTTCTTAATTAATCTTTCACACAGCGGACAGAAAAACCAACACTCATATTACTACTACTGTAGGGACCATGTACATAGCTACTATTGTAGCTCATCCAAAGTCTGTATCCGGAAGCACTCCACCAAAAACCAGAATTTTCAATGAATGTAAAAAAATAACCACCATAGATATAATCAAGGGAACCGCCTGGCAGGGCAGTAAAACCTGTTTCGTTAGTTGCTCCTCTGTTTGGCTCCCACCAGTGTTCAGTTCCTGCTTCTTTAAGTTTACCTCCAGCAACATTTTCTCCGCCTAGGTAATTGATTAATTGGTCCCATTCGGCTGCACTGGGCAAATGCCAACCTGTGGGGCATATACCTTGCACACCGCTGGGGTTTGCATTACTACTGGCTGCTCCGTTCATAGCTGCGGTCCAGTTATACAGTACACCATAGGTGGCATAATTTTCTGTAGTTTTTGCAGCTGCGACATCAGTACCATTATAACCATAAACATAATAATATGGTATTGTGTTTGAAGTTGTATCGTAACCGACTACATTTGGCAGATATTTTAAGTTTTCTGCCATCCATATTTGAGAGCCGATTGCTACTATTTGATACACATTACCATCTCTTGAATCTGTAAATAATGAGTCATTTACATTTACATTTACTGTTATGTAGTCGGTTTTTGTTATGGTAGTATCTGCAACACCATTATCTGCGGATAAACTTACGGTGTAAATACCAGGAACTGTGTATATATGTGTTGGGTGTTGTTCGGTAGAAGTTGCGCCATCTCCAAAATCCCATAGCCATTCGCAGGCTCCAAAATTTGATACACTTGTGAAAATCACCGAATCTCCAAGTACAATATTTGTATTATTAGCTGAAAAATCCACAGATAATTCTTCTACAGTTATGTAATCGGTTTTGGTTTTAGTGGCATCAGCAACACTATTACCTGCTGCTGTTAATCTTACGGTGTAAATACCAGGAGCTGTGTATATATGTGTTGGGTGTTGTTCGGTAGAAGTTGTACCATCACCAAAATCCCATAGCCATTCGCTGGCTACAAAATTTAATACACTTGTAAAAACCACTGAATCTCCAAGTACAATGTTTGTATTATTAGCTGAAAAATCCACAAATAATTCTGTTACTACAAATATTGATTTTCTTTTGGTTTTAGTTTCAACACTGTCTCCTGCAGTTAAACTTACACTGTACACAACACCAGCAGTTGTATATATATGGGTTGGGTTTTGTTCAGTGGAGGTTGCACCATCTCCAAAATCCCATAGCCAATTGTTAACTGATGAGGAAGAGTTATCAAAGAAAGATACTGACTCTCCAACTAAAATATTTTCATTACTGGCTGAAAAATCCACAGAAAATCTTTCTACAGTTATGTAGTTATTTATAGTTTTGGTTATACTAAAAACGCCATCACTTGCGGTTAAACTTACGGTGTAAATACCAGGAACCGTGTATATATGGGTTGGGTGTTGTTCGGTAGAAGTTGTGCCATCGCCGAAATCCCAAAACCATTCACTGACTTCAAACAAACTAGATGGATAACTTGTGAAAAACACAGAATCTCCAATTATAGTATGTATATTACTATAGTATGAATTATTAGCATAAAAATTTACAGCATTAATATTACTATGAAAAAGACTTATTAAATGATCTACATATGCTTTAGTGGCAGCATCTTGGGCATTTATAGGGTTGGCAAGGTTGGTTATATTTTGGTTATTTGCATCAGCACCTATAGCAATAACATCTGCAAGTGACTGTGTCTCTTCGTAAGTTATTAAATTATCAGGTGTTGCCCTTACCCATTTTGTACCATTAAACTGTAATATATCTCCGACTACTGCTCCTGTAAAGTCGAAATTTGCAGATACTGCCGGGTCTGTTTCGGTTATTTCCAAACTGTCTAAATCGCTAATTTGACTTATCGTTATTGAAATGCCTGTTGATTTGTCCCATTCTGTAAAAACAGGGTCTGTTTCAGCTTCAATATAATCGCCTAAGTCACTAATTTGACTTTCGGTAATTGAAATGCCTGTTGATTTGTCCCATTCTGTAAAAACAGGGTCTGTTTCTGTTTCAATATAATTACCTAAATCACTAATTTGACTTTCGGTAATTTCGCCTGTTATTGTTTCAGCTGTTTTGGCATGTAAAGCATAAGGTACGCTTAACAGTTGGCTTGTGCTTATAATAGAGTAACTTGTTCCTCCAGCCGGGTCGGTTTCTGTTTTAATAAAATAGGGTCCGTTTGCCCAGTCAATTGTGGTAAAATTACCACTTAATAGTGTTCCCGTACCAATTTCAACGCTTACCAAGCCATTAGCATTAGTGGTTGGTGTATGAGTTTCCGAATAAACTGCATTACCGTTTGCCGAGTTTTTTAAAATGCTTATTTGCATTCTTACTTGTTGGTTTGCAACTAACACACCTTCGGTGTTGCGTATAACTGCCTGATAACTAATTTTTTCAGGACTCTGCGCCAAGGCAGGTAAAAGGTACAAGGCTAAAGTTGCAAGTACCGTGACTGATTTTTTGATAATTGTATTCATATTGTTATGTTTTAGTGATTTATTGTTAATTGTTAATTAATTTTGTGAATAGTGAATGGTGAATAGTGAATGGTGAATAGTGAATGGTGGTTGGTGATGGGTGAATGGTGATTGCCCGCCAAATCTGCGTGATTCGTAATTGTCAACGTAGGTGACGTGTTCAACGTAGAGACGCCACAATGTGACGTCTCTACAACGCCCTGACATTCAATTGATTTATTATTAATTCGCAATCCGTAATTCATAATTGATTATTACTTTTTGATAATTTTAAATGTTTTTAATTCTCCGTTTCCTTGCGTTACTTTTACAAAGTAGGTTGCGGAAGCATAACTACTAATATCTATTTGAGTTTCTGTGCTTACTAACTCCTTTGTTTGTAAAAGTTTACCATTAATATCGTAAAGTTGATACGATAAATCTTTAAGGCTTTCATACTCAACCCTTAGCAGCAAATAGTTGGTTGTAGGGTTTGGGTAAGCTATAGCCAAAAGATTTATCTCTGTCGCTTCAATTCCAGTTTCAACTGAAATTTCATAAGGTTGTTGTACACCGTGTGCCACAGAACCTGTAGTTCCTGTGTCAGTAGTATAAACAACCTGTCCAACGGAGTAGCTTACAGAGCCTCCGTTACCCGAAGCGTCTCCGCCTGCGGCGTTAACGCTTGTTTGTGCCGATACCGATGGGGTTAAAAGATAAAAGGTAAAAGTTAAAAGTGTTGCCACCTTAAAAACTTGCAACTTTTTCTTTTTTCCTTTTCTCTCTTTTTTACTTTGTACATTGCTCCTTGTACCTTTCTTGTTTCTCATATTATTATCCTTTGTTAATGGTTATTATTAGTTCATGTATATATAAAAAAAACAGCGTGGCACTTTGCTCACACTGCACCTTAGGTCCGACCAAGAACCCCATGAATAGTATTGCAACGGCCACGCATTAGCGTGGCGTTTTTGCTTTTTTCCTATCCATGCTTAAAATTTGGTCGGTTTTAGGTGCAGGATTTAGCTAAACGCTATATTATATTTTCTTTATTTCTACATA
>DAOSIN010000021.1:0-11969 GCA_035366675.1 Salinivirgaceae bacterium
CGTTGAAATTGAGATGTCGATGTGAAATTTGTTCACCGAGAAACATCAGTCGTTCCTTTCCGCGTGGTGCGAAATATTGAGACGAAACCATGTACTCTTGAATGAAGTTGTGCATAATTTTATTTATTAGCTGTTGACTATTGGCTGTTAGCTTTTAGCCATATTTTATAATTCAAACATAAAGTTCATCAACGGGGCATGCTGTTGTGCGCCATAAACGTCAGTTTCGCCCAATGCTCCCGAAGAGATGGGGCGAACGATAGTGGTTTTTATCGCCTTTGCAGGATCGAAATGCACCACACCGATAATATCTGTCTCTGGTACGTGATACAACGAAGCAAACATTTTTTCGTTGAAAATCTTTGCTGCTTTAACACGTTCGTACATCTCGAAATCCTTAAAAATTACATCGAACGTCAACTCATAAGGACCGGAATTTTTACTTCTGATGACGGAAGCTATTTCTGTTAATTTATATTTCATTTGTCTGTTTTTTAATTGATATACAATAATTTAGAGTAATACTCAAAACTTGATATATTCTATCGGAAACAATGTCTTAGGATCTTTTACTTTCATTAAATGATATACGTTAAACTCAAACACCTCTCCCATTTTCGCATCTGACGGCGAGAAAGGAAATGCCAAGTTTCCTGCCGTTGCTATACGTCCTTCGTATCCGAAGTGTAGCATTGTACTGCGAGCAAATCCGCAAATTGTATCGGCTTGCTCTTGTGTTGCTGCAACTGCCTCAATAATAATCAACAACTCGTCGCTTTTGCTGTGTGGAGCATCAGGAAACATTCCCATAACACCATTTCTACCATAGATTTTAAAATCAAGGAAGAAATCTTTTATTCCGTATGATTCAAAATTATTTTTCACTCTATCTTTCACACTATCGGTAACGCTATCAATTTTTGAAATCATAATTGGGTCTTTGACTCCTGCACACGAGATTGTTCTGTAACCCACACGTTTAACGCCTTCTAATTTCACAAAATACTCTTCAGTTGGCACAAAACGGCTTCCTGAAACGCGCACTTTGTTATCGTCGATTTGTTCAAATTTCGATTCGTGTAAATTGATTGCACCACCTGGTCCGGGCAAAATATATGGGTTAGTTTTTTCGTACAATGTATGTGCTGCAACCGAAAGCGTGGTACATTTACGCAAAGGCGATAGTGGTTCGAGCACGAAATTATCTTCATGTAGATATCCAAACATGCAATCACTTCCACTTCCGGGCAACGCTGCAATAGCTGCACATTCCAAAATCTTACCTAAGTGAATAGCAAGTCCTTTGTTGAAACCATTTTTAATGGCAAGTGCCGAAAAGACCGATGGGTCGTAGCTACGTCCAGCAAGAATTACATCTGCTCCGTTTTCTAACGCTTCTATAAATGGCTCCTCTCCCATTTGTGCAACTATATGCACCGATTCGTTAATGTCTGCTTCGGTAATTTGTGGAGCAGGTTTAAGAGGTGTAATATTTCCTTTTCGCAAGTTCTCTTTTACAAACTCCTTATCAAATTCCGATTGAATAACTGCCATTTTGAATGACAGTTTCTTTTCACGTGCGATTTCTTTCACAATATCTACTGTAAGATTCACGTGTGGGCGTGCTCCCGAACCTCCTGCTGTACCAACAATTAGAGGGATTCCTGCTTCTATTGCGGCGGGAATCATAATCTCTAGATCGCGTTTAACTGAATTGGGGTCGGTAAACGATTTTCCTGCACCTAAATAATATGGTCCCGGGTCGGTTGAGCCTGCATCTACTGCTATTACGTGCGGTTTACGTTTCATTCCCTCCACAAACGACTCCATCGGAAATCCGTATCCGAGAATGGCTGTGGGGGATAATATTCTTAATTCTTTCATCTTTAATACTTTTAGCTATTAGCTTTTGGCTATTAGCTGTTTTTAAAATTATTTTTATGAACAGAAATATCTTAATCTCAATAATTAACGGGTAAGAGCGAGAATTCTACTCATCTCGTTATAGACAATCATATATCCTTCGTCAACGCCCATACCTGGTTTAGCAAGATATTGAACAGGCGATGTCGCCATGGCAATATGTGCACAAACCTCAGCCGAGCGACAGGTTTCGTTACATGTGCCACCGAGGTATGCTCCCATTTCGTGCTCTTTGCAGTATAGAACTGCTTCGATAGTGTTGTTGATACCGCCAAGGTCGGGGGTTTTAATTTGAATCACGTGTCCAGCTTTGTGTGCTGAAAAATCTATCACATCTTGTAGCGTGTTACACCACTCGTCGGCAACAATCTCTGCCTTAATCCCCTTCTCCTCCATCTTTTGACGGATAGTGTGTAGTGCATCCATTTGAGCAATTTTCTCGCCCATATCTACCGGACCTTCAACACGGAGACGGAACGGTTTGGCAAGTTTTTCAAGTTCACCAATGTAATTTGCGATAGCTTCAAAATCATCATTAAAAACAATTCCTAATGTACCATAAACATCTATATGGATTGTTGGATTATAACTATCGTACGGTTTGAGCTTCAATATTCTGTCTCTCAACCACTTGATATAATCTTTGACTTTTTCTCCTTTCAAGCCCACTTTGGTCTCTACATTATTGAAAAGCGCGTGTGGTAACACATCGGCACCTTTCATGATCATTTTGTCGGCATTCAGGTAGCGGAGATCTCCCGATTGCGAGAAAATAGGAATCATTTTTTTTGAAATTTCGGTTCCATACTCCTCTGCAATTACTTGCGCCATTTGTTTACCTTGACTTTTAGCTACTGCATCTAAGAGCGCTTGCGTAACACCGTAGCGGATAGCAGTATGAAACACCTTTCCTCTTTCAGGATTTATTCCTGTATCCACCAATTCAGCCATTTCACGAAACGTGGTAATCTCTTTACCTACGTAAAGTGGTGCGACATATTTTTCAATGACAGGAATAAAGTTTTCTGCAAGGAAAAGTGGATCACGACCACCTGCACCCGAATATTGAACGGCAGCACAATCGCCGTGAGCCAACGCTCCGTTTTCGAGAACAAAAATAACCGAGATAGATTCTCCGGCTTGACGCACTGCTGTAAATCCTGGCGTTACTGGCTCTCCTTCATAGAATTCACCATCTATTTTAGCTCCTTGTTTAATGGCTTTTTGGTCATCAAAGAAAAAGCCTGTTTTACCGGGAGCACAGATAAGCTTTGTAATTTTCATATATTTATTAAGTTGAAAGTTAAAAGTTTATAAAGTTTATAAAGTATTTTCAAAATATCAGTTAGTACCGAATTTGTTTACTTTGGACGTCCTACAAGAAATCCTTTGCCTATGGCGTAAACATCATCGATAACCATTTGAAAACTAACTGGGCGTTTTTCGTATTTAGCGCGCTCTTCTAATTTTTGGCGATGGAAATCGATTAGGTCTTGCGTAAAAGGCATATTGCCTATTTCTAAGAAACGAACAGCCCCTACGTTATCACGAGCGGGCATAACTTTTCCTGCATTGTAGCGACTTGGCGCAAATGGAATATCCAATACTCCTGCTTCAAAGGCTGCAACGGTTCCAACGGCATAATCGCCTTTGCCTAATTCTTCCACTTTATCTAAAATGCAATGCATCTCTTTCATAATGATTTCACTTTCTGCAATTACCGCAGGAATAGAACGAAAATCCTGGTCTTTCAGCATTGAAACCAACTGTTTGGTAGCACGTAATCCTGCTGCATTGGCTTCTTTGGTAGGTACTCCCATTGCTTCGTGTGGAGTTTTAACAATCACTTTAGTAGCTTTTGCAAGTACAGCCGCAGCAGCACCCCACGAAATTACACCAAAGGCTTTGGCTTCATCTTGTGGAAAACCACCCATCCATTGATGGAAAACGGTAGTAATGCGCACATCTTTGAAACCGAACTTATCAAGGTATTTACGAGCAAGAATACTAAGCGAACGAATGGCAGCAACGTCCTGAATAAGGTTTCCACATTGTCCGTATCCTATTGTAATATCTTTTACACCTTGCGTGGCAGCTAACAATGCTTCAATGATAGCCACAGAGTTGGAAATACAAGGAGAAATAAGCGTTCCTGTAAGCGGACCAAATGGTTCGCGATTAATAGAAACTCCAGCTTCTTCATACAAGCCTACCAATCGGTCAGTGTATTGCCAGTGTGCTATGGTTTTTTCAATAGAGTGAGCTTTTGAATAAGGTATATTGTATGAAATTCCACCACCTTCGTATGAAGTAAATCCTCCGGCAATGCTTATTTCAGTAAGCAAGCGAGCATCAGGTGTTCCGTGACGCACTTGAACAGGATTTTTAAGCGCCGAGGTTACTTGACGACAAATATCTACTCCATAGTTTACAATAGGAAAACCGTTAAGCATAGAGCGTCCTGTCTCTTTGCTTCTCTCAATACCTGTTTCAGCTTCGTTGTAGCGATTTAAACGAGTATAGCTGTCAACTGTTGTGGGAAGTAGGTCTGCCTCGCCTTCGGTTTCAAGAAAGTTAAGCAGTTTGATATGCTCATCGTAAAGCGCTACGCCTGCACGTGGCTGGATAAGTGTAATACCATCGGTAACAGCTTTAGAGAGTTTCTCTCCAAAACGTTTCGCTTTTGGAATCGATTTTTGATAGGCAACGGCTTCATCAAAATCAACACCTTTTCCTGTGTGCCAATGTCCGAGAACCTCCTTGCGCTCGGCAAAGAATGCATCATCTGAAAGTTTTTGGTTTTTAATTTGCATTATTTTAGTTTTTAATTCTGTTTATTTCGGTTGTTTTATCTCTTTTTTCATCAATTCCAATGCCAAATCAGGATAATCTGAACTAAGCAAACCCATAGAGGCGAAAATATATTTTTTGTCGATTAAATAGTCGGGATTTTTAGGTTTTGCGTAAACAAAATCATCTGACTGGAGCTTAGCACCTTCCAAAATATATTTTGGGTTTTCTGCATTGATAATTGCACCTCCAATTCCTATAACAAAAGGCACTGCCGATAAATCTTTTCCGGTAAGCGAAAAGACCTGTCCAAAAGGCGTATATACTGGCTGATAAACTCCAACATGACGTTCCACAGCAATTTTCACGGCGCCACGCGCTAACGCCTCTTCTATTTTCTGTTCCTTGGATTGAGGTTCTGCCAACGTATCGGGATTTGCACTACACGTTTTTACCCAATTTGAAATATCTGTTGATTGCAAGCCAATTTCTTCTGCAACAGTCTCTAAGTCAAGCTCATCGGCAAGAGAAGACAGGCTATAACGCATTCCTAAATCGCCCTCAACTGTGCGTTTGCTAAATGGTTCGGGCAATCCTTTTATGATTACGTTTTCTATGGTGGGTTTTCCGTCTGCAATTGAATAAATATCAGTAGTTGCTCCGCCAATATCTACGGCAAGTAAATCGCCTATACCGTTCGTGAGTTTTGTTCCTTTGCTCAACAGTTCACATCCGTTCAGCACTGCAAGTGGCGTTGGGATAATATCGGTTTTACACATTTTTTGGATGCGACTCAATCCTTTTGCCTCTATTATTCGGCTGATAAACAGCTCTTTAATTTTTAGCCTTGCTGGTTCGATATTTAACTTATTGAATTCGGGCATCACATTTTCTGTTATTTCAAAAGATTTTCCTGATGCTTCAAAAATCTCTCTAAGCTCGAAAGATGCGCTCTTGTTACCCGCAACGATAGTAGTAAACGGGCGGTCAACCTGACACAGACGACGAGCATTGGCGAGTATTACCTCTTTGTTTCCGCCATCAGTTCCGCCGCAGAGTAACACCAAGTCTGGATTAATTTCAAATATTTCAGTCTGTTCGGCTTCCGATATTTCAAAAGCATAAGTTTTTACTACTTTTGCCCCGGCACTTGCGGCAGCGAGTTTTGCTGCTTTAGCGGTAAGTTCGGGAACAAGCCCTAGAGCTACCATTTTTAATCCACCAGCAGCACTACTACAACAAAGAAGTTCATCGTACTTGAACTCCCCTATTTTCTCCTCAAGTTTTGAAAATGCAGACATAAAGCCCTCCATCACATCGGTTTCGATGGTGGTAAAAGCAACAGACGTGGCAAGAAATTTCTTTGCAGTAGCGTCAATTGCTGTCAATTTAGTATAAGTGCTTCCAATGTCTGCCGTGAGGATATTCATAATATCTACTTAGTATTATTCACTTTGCATATTTTGACTATGCCAAAAATCAGTTTAGTAATTCTGTTGTATAACCGATGTGGTCAGCAATACAACAAATTATCAGCAAACTATAACAAAACCTTTGTTTAGTTATAATCCAAGAATTTCATTTAAATCTGCAATGCTTGTTTCTACGGTAGTTCCGGGGGGATAAACGCGGGTAAAACCCATATCGAGGAATCGTTTTTCCACATCTTCAAAATTCTGTTTTCCTACTACGAGATTTCCACCTGCCAAAAGAGGAATGTCTTTCAATCCTGCTTCATCGCATTTCTCGCGCAGTCCATTACAATCAATTTCTCCGTGCCCGTATAGTGAAGAGATCAAAATAGCATCGGCGTTGGTTTCCAATGCTGCTTCAATAAACTCCTCTTGCGATACCATCACTCCTAAATTAATAACTTTAAATCCGGCTTGTTCCAAAGCAAAGGCGAGAATTTTGTTTCCCACAGCATGAACATCAGCACCTATTACACCGGTTACAATTGTCTTTCCATTCATTATAGTATCATCATTAAAATTATGTACAAATTTAGCCACTTTTTATGCAAGAAAAAAATTATAAAGAGACGAAAAGTCCCTGTTTTTCATAAATACTAAAACACGTATAAACCGACTCTATTTTTTGAACAAAAATCAGATATAGCAGCAAAATCAACAGAAAACAAAAAATTTTAAACAGTAAAAAAAATCGTAGAAATTAATTATGAATTTGCAAATAAAAATTACATTTGTTTATTGAATGGTCCTTTAAATTTGCATTAATAACTTAGATGAAAATAGATCGAAAATTAGTTGTTTTACGTACCAGAGTTAAACGAATACCATATAAGAAAACTGTTTTGCTGATTGTGGCTTTCAAAATAATAATAAGTCTTATCTTCATGGGGTTCATACTATTAACAAACGTGTTTTTGGAACTCCAATTAGAAAATTATTTTCAAGGGTTAAATTCTGATTTCCCTACAAAAAACGCAATTATTGCTACAATTAGTGCTTTGGTTTTGAGTCCAATAATTGAAACTTCAATATTTCAACACTTGATATTCCAGTTTTTTAAAGTAGTTAGAAAAACTGGAATACCTATAAAGTTCATTATAATTAGTTCACTGCTGTTTGGCTTGGCACATCAAGTTGTTTGGACAACAGGAGTTTTTTTAGGAGTTGTTTCATTTATTCATAAAATATTTGGTGGTATTATGCTCGCAGTGAGTTACTACATATTTTATCGTATAAGAAAACATGCACTGCTCTCTACTGCTTTGATTCACAGTGCACATAATGCTGTCTTTGTTCTTCCATTATTATTTTTTAAACTGTTATAAAGTTAATACGCCAAAAATAATTTTATAGACTATCGAATATATTTCCCTCAATTTTAAACTCTAAAAATTTACAAAAATATGAGAAGCTCATTAATTTTAAATTTGTACTAATCAGCATAATTGCCAGTACATTATTGTCTCTTATGGGATGGGAAATTGGTTTTATTTTGTTTTATTTTGTTTTTTTTAGTGATAGCAATTGTACTCCTAATCGATCTGATAATTTTACGCAAAATAATTATCAAGGCTTCGGTTAAAATTAAAAATACGAATATGGTCACATTTCACTCGGTTGGCCTTGCAGTTGTGGGCTTTTTATGGATGCTTATTGGCATTTATAAAAGTAACACCCAAACAGATGTTGCAAACTATAGTTACAACTTTTTCTTTGGAGCAATATTTATAGCATACTCTATTTGGTATTTTTTTAAATATCGCTATGGTTGTATTATTACGGAAAACTACGTATATATTGCAGAAGATGCATGTTTTAAAAAGTTGAAAAAGGAGGATGTGGAAATTAGCCGACCTGAAGGATTATTGAGAATAGAAGTTATAAAAAACAAGAAAACCTACGTTTTTTTATATAAAGGCAAGATGTTCATTTAGGATAATCTGTTGGATATCAGCAATTTCAAATACCTTTTAGTTCCTTGACTGAATGCATCATCAAGGCGTGGTATGATTTTATTTATTTTTCAAATACCATATTCAGCCCCCAAAAGCCATATTTCTTTAATATCGAACTTTTGTCTCTTATTTTTCTCTCTTTTTTAATCACGGTTTCAACGTCGTTTTTTTTATATTTATATGGTAAGAAAAAACGAATATATTCTGTTTCTGAATCTATTACCTTAAACCCTACATTAGCAAAAAGGGTTTCCCACTGTTTTTCTGACCGAAAATTTTCATTTCCCATCAATATTGTTTTCTGAATTTTTTCATCGTAATATTCTATTATTTTTTTATTGCCTCTTTTTAGGAAAAACACAAATGATTCAACAATAGAATTAGCATTTACTTCGACCAATATTAATTTTCCATTTTTTTTTAGCGCATCATAAAACATGCTTAGAGCCTTGTTCATTGGTTCTATGTGATGTAGTGTGTCTTGCAAAATAATGTAGTCCAAACTCTCTTTTGCTGGTGGATTATCGAAAATATTTTCATAAACGCAATTAAACAAGTCGCTGTTTCCGAATTGCTTCCAATATTTTTTTCTGTTTTCTATCTCTTTATAGTAAAATTCGAGAGTATTGCCATAGACAGCAATATTATTCATTGCAAGATACAATGCGGTAGTGCCGTATCCACAGCCACAATCAAATATTTTATTTTGCCTTGACTTATCTATATTTTTATCGATATATTCGAGACGTTGAAGGAAATATGCTTTACGAAATTTTTGCCTTGTATCGCTCCCAACATTTAGTTTATAATACGGATATAAATTTGGGTTACCTCCTAACTCATCCATAAACAATGAAAAAAACTTATCTACATTCATCTTGTATAAATTAACGGCAGATTCAACTATCTAATACGATTTTCAAATTTATAGTTTTGCTATAGGAGTTAAACAACCTTTTGTTGTATCGCCAATTTTTACAAAAATTTCAGTACCAACAGGAAATAAAATATCTACTCTTGAGCCAAACTTAATAAATCCCATTTGTTGCCCTTTTTCTACGTTTGTTTCAGGTTTAGTGATATATGTCTCTATTCTTCTTGCTACGCAGCCAGCAATTTGCCTTACAACAATTTTATTATTATCCTCAGTTTCAATCATCAAAGTAGTTCTCTCATTAAGCGTTGATGATTTTGGATTCCTCGCTATTAAAAACTTTCCTTGGTGATACTTGAAATATCTAAGTATTCCCGAAATGGGTATCCAATTAATATGAACATTCCATATTGACATAAAAATCGAAACTTGGATACAATTTGCATTAATAATTTCATTGTCAAAAGTTTCTTCAACCACAACAATAGTTCCATCGGCAGGTGCAACTATAACATTATCGTCGGATATTACTTGTCTAACAGGATTTCTAAAAAATCGAAGTACAAATATTATGAATAGAACAGATAACAGTAAAATTGGGGAAACTAACCACTTGGCTTGTACAAAAAAGATTATCAAAAAATTAACAACTATCAATATTAACGTTGTTATAGCTGTTATTTTCCAACCAGCTTTATGAATTGTCGTCATATAAATACTTACTATTTTACTACGATAATACCAAATAGACATATGTAAATGCAAATGGCATAACCATAAGCAAACTGTCAAATCTGTCTAAAACTCCACCATGTCCAGGTAATATATTGCCCGAATCTTTAACATTTACTGCTCTTTTAAACATGCTCTCCACCAAATCACCCCAAACACCTGTTATTGAAACTATTACAGAAAGCACACCCCATTGCAATGGCGTTAAGATTAGCCAATACTTCGCGATGATTTGCGATAATACTAAAGCAGCTACCAACCCTCCAACAAAGCCTTCCCACGATTTTTTGGGAGAAATTCTATAAAAGAGCGGATTTTGTCCAATTGCCATTCCAACCAAATAGGCAAAAGTATCGCTTGCCCATATCATGAAAATAATACCGAGATTAATTTGATGGTCATAAGTTTCGCCCAATTGTGACAAAACAATTAATAGTGAAAGAGGTATTGCAACGTGTATTATCGACAAAAAGGTATATCCAATATTTTCTATAGGCTTTTTGTGTTTATTAAACAGCTGTACAACAAAAGTTGCCGATAACAAGGGGATTAGCAAAATACTGATTACTGGCGATATTATACCTTTTGAAATCAAGAAGGTTAGTGCAATGATTAACAGAGTAATAGTATATCCGATGGCATATAATGGTCTTATCTCTATTACTTTCGCCATATTGTAATGCTCTGAAATACACAAAATTGCGATTAACACAACCATAGCTAACATAGAGTATTGACTGGCAACAAACGAAACAATCAGTGTTACCGAAAAAACTAAACCTGTAAGCGTACGTTTAGTTAAATTTTTCATTTTTCTAAAAGGCTTTTTATCAAGTGTTTGGCTTTTATTAACTTATCATGTGAGACATATATCTCTATCTCACCCAAAAGCACATATGCTGAATCTTTTTTATTAATAATAGCAACTTCAATATCGTTATCCTCTAAAATATC
The DNA here is from genome assembly GCA_035366675.1 of Salinivirgaceae bacterium. Lineage (GTDB taxonomy): Bacteria > Bacteroidota > Bacteroidia > Bacteroidales > Salinivirgaceae > JAAYQU01. The sequence continues at coordinate 10,701 of DAOSIN010000021.1, forward strand.
CTTTATCATTTGTGCACGATAATCGAGCGTTGTTGTGTATGCTAATGACCAATTCTTACTCATAAAACAAAGGTAATGTTTTTTATAAAAAATAACTATTTCAACGACATTATTAACAACATCAGCTAGCCTTACTCTCCACTAACAGGCTGTTCCTCTGGTTCATCTTTGGGTCTTGGTCCGAAAATTTGCTCAAGATCATCAGTAAATATTACCTCTTTTTCAAGTAACTTATTGGCAAGCTTTTCAAGACCTTCTCTGTTCTCCTCCAACACTTTTGTGGCTGTACTATAGGCTTTATCGACTATTATTTTAACCTCTTTATCAATCAGTTCTGCTGTCTTTTCGCTAAAAGGTTTAACAAATGAAAAATCTGATTGTCCGGTGCTATCGTAAAAACTTAGGTTACCTAATTTTTCACTCATGCCAAAATATGCAACAAGTGCGTAGGCTTGTTTGGTTACACGCTCCAAGTCATTGAGTGCTCCTGTTGAAACAGAATCGAAAACTAATTTCTCTGCAGCACGACCTCCCATTATTGCACACATCTCGTGGAAAACTTGTTCTTTTGTCGAAAGCTGTCTCTCTTCAGGCAAATACCAAGCTGCTCCCAAAGCCTGACCGCGAGGAATGATAGTGACTTTGATTAATGGATTGGCATGTTCCAACATCCAACTTACTGTGGCGTGACCAGCTTCGTGGAAAGCTATAACTTTTTTCTCTTGTGGCGAAATTACCTTGCTTCTTTTTTCAAGACCACCCACAATTCTATCAACAGCATCAAGAAAATCTTGTCTTTCAACCTTTTTCTTATCTTTTCTTGCTGCAATTAATGCCGCTTCATTACATACATTCGCGATATCTGCACCACTAAATCCGGGAGTTTGTTTTGCCAAAAACTCAACATCAACATCATTTGCCAATCGTAGTGGTTTCAAGTGTACTTTAAATATTTCATTACGCCCATTAAGGTCAGGCAGTTCAACATGAATTTGACGGTCGAATCTTCCTGCACGCAACAGTGCTCTGTCAAGAATATCGGCTCGATTTGTAGCCGCTAGAATAATCACACCACTGTTAGATTCAAAACCATCCATTTCGGTAAGTAGTTGGTTTAAAGTATTTTCTCGTTCGTCATTAGCTCCCATATTTGGGTTTCTTCCTCTTGCTCGACCAATAGCATCAATCTCGTCAATAAAAATGATACAGGGAGATTTCTCTTTTGCCGTCCTAAACAGATCTCTTACACGACTTGCTCCTACTCCAACA
>DAOSIN010000022.1:0-11871 GCA_035366675.1 Salinivirgaceae bacterium
GATGAACTTTTTGGTGGAGGTAACCCATTAGCCTCATATTACGGATTTGACTATACCGGTAAAAAAACAAGAGGAAAATTAAATTTTAATGACTTTTTTACCAAAACCTTTATTGACGAATTAGGTAATAGACACCACTCCAGAGAGATAGCACCTTACGAACCTATATATATGGCAGGTTATATCCAGGATAAGTTTGCTTTTAACGACTTGGTATTCAACATTGGTTTAAGAGTTGACTACTTTGACGCGAATCAAAAAGTTTTGAAAGATCCATATCTGTTTTTCGAATCGCATACTGTAGGAGAAACTTTTTCACAATCTAAGTATCCTTGGCTATTTGACGAGAATGGTAAATCGAAAATACCATCACATATTCCTGAAGGTTCAACAATTTATGTAAACAGCTCTACGGACCCAACCGGTCTCACAGGGTTCCGTGATGGAAGAACGTGGTATAATGCCGAGGGTACTCCTGTTCTCAGTAGTGCATCAATTGGAGAGATACATCCCTTCTTAGTTGATGGAGCAGTGGTTGGTTCTCAAAGCTTTTTAAACTCGTTTACAGACTATAAGCCTGAAATAACACCTATGCCTCGTATTGCATTTAGTTTCCCAATATCTGATGAGGCTCTTTTCTATGCTCACTATGATGTGCTTACAAAACGCCCATCTATGGGACGAATTAATTATTTGCACTATTTGTTTATCACAGATCAGGAGAAAAGCGTTATCTCAAATCCAAATACAAGACCTGAAAAGACCATAGCATATGAGTTAGGTTTCCAACAAAAAGTATCAGAAACATCCTCCATTAAGCTGTCGGCTTTCTATCGTGAGATGCGTGATATGATTCAGCTTATGAGCTATGCGGGTGCTTATCCGGTTAACTATTTAACATACGGGAACCTTGACTTCGGTACAGTAAAAGGTTTTACCGCTGCATACGACTTACGCCGAACAGGTAATGTCTCTCTAAGAGCATCATATACATTACAGTTCGCTAAAGGTACAGGTTCTGATGCCACTACTGCTTATAACCTAATTGTAAAAGGATTTCCAAATCTAAGAACCATATATCCATTGAATTTCGACTCAAGACACCAAATTAGTGCCGTAGTTGACTACAGGTTCTCAGAGGGCAAGGATTACAATGGTCCCAAAATAGCGGGCATGGATATATTGGCTAACGCAGGAGTAAACATAACATTTATGGCTGGTAGTGGAACACCATACTCATTGCGTGAAATGGGTACAAACTATTTAATAGGTAAATTGAACGGAAACAATCTACCATGGACATCTACCATAAACTTGCGTATTGACAAAGATTTTGGAATTAAGATAGGTACAGATAGTGAAGGAAAAGATAAAAAAGGAATCTTAAATGTCTATTTAGACGTATCAAACCTTTTAAATACACTTAACATAGCTTCTGTATATCCAACGACAGGCAACCCTGATGATAATGGATATTTGACTTTTGGTCAAAATCAGACGGCTATAAGTCAAATGCCATCAGAAAGGGCATATAGGGAAGTATATGCAATATTGATTAACAACCCATACTACTATCGATTACCTCGAACTGCAAGAATTGGGGTGTTATTTTCATTCTAATAGCGTAATAAAGTAAAACTATATAGCAATGATAGACTTAAGAAGAATAATAATATTTTTGACATGTACGGTTTTCGCCACAGCTGTACATGCAGCGTTGCCGACGAGTTACAATAATTCGGGAACTCCTAAAGGAGTAAAGAATGTAACTTCAGGTTGTACTCGCGGAGGAACAAAACTATTTGTTGATTTAAACAACGTAAAAGCCGTTATAAAGACACACGGCGGTATGTGGCAGGATGGTAATGCAAGCTACGAGGTGCCAAAAGGCAGTGGTAAGCATTCAGTATTTGCCGGTGGAATTTGGGTTGCAGGAGTTGACGTTAACGGTCAGTTGCGTGTTGCAGCCAGAATTTTTGACTACGACGGTCAAGACGACTATTGGCCCGGTCCACTAATTTCCAAAGGAAATAATATGTCAAACGTTACAGTTGACGTATGTATTGCATTTGACAAAATTTGGAAAGTTGACCGTGATATGGTTTCTCAATTTATTGCTTGGTATAACTTGCCAGCAGAAGAGAGAGAAAAAGAGTTCCCGGGATATTCGCCACCATTGGTATTACAAGAGTGGCCCGGTAATGGTCCTGACTTTGGAACAGAAGATGAAGAGTATGACCGTTATTTAGCACCTTACGCTGATGTTGACGGTAATGGTCGCTATAATATAGACGGTGGAGACTATCCAAACTACGAGTTTCAGGCAACAAGCAGATGTAAATTTGTTCCAGAACGTAGAGCAGATAGTTTGAACAACGCTTCGGTTACACTCTATGGAGACCAAACATTGTGGTGGGTGTATAACGATAAAGGTAATATACATACCCAATCAAAAGGAGCTTCAATAGGTATGGAAATTAGAGCACAAGCATTTGCGTTTTCTTCAAATGATGAGCTTAATAATATGACATTCTACAATTATCAGCTAATTAACCGTTCAACATACTCGTTAAACAACGCTTTCTTTGGTGTTTGGGTAGATGCTGACTTAGGTGACCCTACAGATGACTTAGTAGGCTGTGATATTAACAGAGGATTAAGTTTTTGTTACAACGCTGGTCCTGACGGTAATGGAAGTGGTAATACCTATGGAAAGAATCCACCAGCAGTCGGATTTGACTTTTTTGAAGGACCATACCAAGATCCAAACGATATGGATGACGTATCAAACTGGCCCGGTCTTGGAGAAGTAGAACCGGATTGTCAAAATGGCTACGTTGACTCTCTTGATAATGATGGAGAAATTGTTTGTCGTATAAAAGTTAGCAATTTTGACATTTTCAATGGTAATATCAATGGATTGAACTTTGGAGACCGTATTAAAGATAACGAGCGTTGGGGAATGAGGCGCTTTGTTTACTTTATCAACGGTGGTCCCGATGGAATGGATGACCCCGACGAGGCTATGGACTATTACAACTATCTGAGAGGTATTTGGAAAGATGGAGAGACAATGACATATGGAGGAAATGGTAAAGGTGGAACATTGCCAGCTAACTTTTTATTCCCTTGGAAATCCGACAAATGTAATTGGGGAACCGGTGGTATTGATCCCAATGATGATGAGGGTTGGAGACAGGAAGCACCTTGTGACGGTAGGTTATTACAATCAGCAGGTCCATTTGTCCTTAGACCCGGTGCTACTAACTATATTACGATAGGTGTGCCATGGGCTCGTACTTCAACAGAAGACCCGTTGCATTCAGTTGAGCTGTTGAAATTGGCTGATGATAAATGTCAAAAACTGTTCGAGAACTGTTTTAGAATGATTGAAGCTCCTCATGCTCCTGAATTAACAGCAGTTGAGTTAGACAGGAAGTTTATTATGCACTTGGATAATCCCCCAGCTTCAAATAACTATTTGGAAAAATATAAAGAGACTGACCCATTTATTACGCATAACTATCCTGATAGAGATTATGTATTTGAGGGATATCAGGTGTTTCAGCTAAAACACAAAGATATTACGGTAAATCAAATTTATGATGAGAATGTATCTAAACTTGTTTATCAGTGTGATATCGAAAATGATGCCTCTATGTTGGTAAATTATACATGGGATCCTCATGCGAATGCTAACTCTTTTCAAGTTATGGTTAATGGTGCTAACAGTGGCATTAAGCACACTTTCGAGATTACCCGCGATGAATTTACAAAAGGGGCGTTGGTAAATTATAAGAAGTATTATTATATCGCTATCGCTTATGCATATAATAATTATAAAACTTATAATCAAAACCTACCAGAATCATTTGATGGTCAGAAAACACCTTATCTAGCAAGTCGTAAGAGCACCGTTGGTGAAATTAAGAAACATGAATTTGTACCAAGACCCGCCGATATCGGTGCAGCAGGAGTAATGAATTCTAGTTATGGTGATATACCACCGATGAGCTATTTATCAGGGCGCGGCAACTCAATGAATCGTTTGCAACTTTCGGATGAAACAATAGATGAGATTATGAATAGCGGAAATAGCGAGACACCATGGAAAGCTCAGGTTAGAAAATATGCTAAAAATGGTGGTCCTGCCCGTGTCATAGTTATCGATCCTTTGAATGTTAAACCTGGTAACTTTGAACTCTACTTTGAACCAGATTCAGTAAATAAGGGGGGTGTCAAAGATAGAGATTATGCATATTGGGGTAATAATTTTCAGAATACCGAACAATTGAGAGGAGTAATTTTAAGTACCAAATGGACTTTAATACATGATGGTGTCGACACCTTACATAGTCCTGTATGGATGCGTAATGGATATGAATATATATTACCAGAGTATGGTATTGCAATAGATTTATATCAAAGCCAGTTTCCTATTGACGCTCTTGGACCACTAAGAGGCTTAAAACAAATAAAAAACGGCTTTTTAGGAGCTACAATTACTTATAAAAACCCGGCAATGCCGTGGTATAATGGTCTGGCAGACACAGAAGGTCCCGTGTATTCTAACTGGATCCGCAGTGGTAACTTTGATGCAAAACCATTTGAAGACGTGCCCGGTGATATTGAACAGGAGTATGAAAAAATATTAGGAGGAACTTGGGCACCATATAAATTTGTGTCAGCAATTAATTACGGTCCAGGAAACCCTGATAAAAAACCACAAACAATCAATTATAATCAATACCGACTTCCTAGTATTGACTTTGTGATAACTAAAGATACTTCAAAATGGACACGCTGTATTGTAATTGAAACATGCGAAAACACATTGGATGATACCGACAATGTTATATATCCAAACCCGATTTCCGAGGGCGGTGCTATTAAGTTCATGCTTCGTCAAGCACCATCATTAAACAAACTCGGCGTTGCTGCGGACTCAATGACAATGGCACCATCTAACAATCCGTCTGATCCAAACTTTGTATCAGCCTACGGTATGAGTTGGTTCCCAGGATATGCTATAGACGTTGAAACGGGAGAGAGATTAAATATAGCTTTTGGAGAGGATTCATATTTAGTTGGACAAAGAGGTCGTGATATGATATGGAATCCAACTAATAGTTACTCCTCAATTGATGGGGTTCCACAATTTGGTGGAAAACATTTTGTTTATGTGTTTGGTACAGGATATGCCAGTATTGTAGAAGGATCTTTGAAAATAAGAGACTTCCCGCGCTATGATGAAGGACGTTTGTTGTTCAGCTTGTTCCATAAGAAATCAACCGAGGCTACCATTAGTAATGCTAAAAACCGTATATCTCAGGCTATGCTAAATATAGCTTGGGTAAGTATACCTATGATACCAAGACAATATCAGTGGGATTCATATTCACAAATGCCCGATAACGACGTTAAAATAAGTATAAGTATAGGTAATCCTTATCATAGAAACATAGGTGTTTATCAAGATCCTTTACATGATGCCGTTAATAAAGGTTATCCGTACTTCACCTTTTCTTTAGACGACTTGGCTCCTACAAAATTTACCGAAAAGCAGGCTGACGAAAGTCTAAATAGAATAGGAGTTGTACCCAATCCTTATTTCGCTCATAGCGCATATGAAGTTACACAATTAGACAATATTGTTAAAATAATTAATTTACCACCGACTTGTTCAATTAAAATATTTAATTTGTCGGGAACTTTAATTAGAAGCTTCGAAAAATCAAGTGAGCAAACATGGGTTGATTGGAATTTAACAAATACATCGGATGTGCCAATTTCTGGAGGTGCATATATTATACATGTGTCAGTGCCAAACGTAGGCGAAAAAATTATCAAATGGTTTGGAGTACTTCGTCCTGCTGACCTATCTAATTTTTAGTAGTTAATTGAAAAAAATGAGACAATTATGAGAAGGTTAATATTTATAGTTAGTTTGTTCGTTTCACTTCTGTTGGCAAATAATTTGCGTGCCGGAAATGAACAGAGAGCAGGTGAAGCGGGAGCAGTGCAGCTTCTGATAAACCCATGGGCAGGTGCAGCCGGCTGGAATAATTCTAACATGTCTTCTATAACAGGTTTAGAAGCCTTGTATCTAAATGTTGCAGGAACAGCTTTTGTTAATAAGTTCGACTTAGGTTTTACCCATACTAATTATCTAAGAGGAGCAGATATTAACATAAACAACTTTGGTTTTACCTCTAAAGTTGGTGAAGCTGGAGCGTTGACAGCAGCTGTTAGTTTGATGTCATTCGGCGACATTTCTCGTACTACAGTTGAAAGTCCTGATGGAACAGGTAACACTTTCAGTCCTAAGTTCAGTGTTATTTCAGCTGCGTACTCACGTCAGTTTTCTAATGCAATTTACGGTGGAGCTGTAATAAAGCTTATAAATGAATCCATCGATAACGCCAAAGCTACTGGAGTCGCAATTGATGCAGGTATCCAATATATAGCTGGAGAAAGAGACAACTTCCGTTTTGGAGTTTCTATGCAGAATGTTGGTCCTACAATGAAATATTCAGGCAACGCACTGTCACTTAGAGGATATACACTCGATGAACTAAACATGACGTTCGATTATCAATCAGCTGAATGTGAGTTACCATCGCTAATTCGTATTGGTTTGTCAAATGATTTTCTATTAGTAGAAGGTCATAACCTTACGTTAGCAGGAACATTTACAAGTAACTCTTTTACACGTGACCAATATTCTGTAGGAGTAGAGTATAATGCACTTGATTATGTGCTAGTTAGAGGAGGATACTGTTACGAAAAAGATGGTTTTAACAGTGCAAATAGACAAACAGCATTCACAGGCTTAAGTGCTGGAGCTACTGTTCAAGTCCCTCTTAATAGAGAAAAAGAAACATATTTGAAAATAGATTATTCATATCGTGATACTAATCCGTTTGGTGGAGTTCATTCAATCGGTATACGTGTCACGTTATAAGAGTAGGGTTATACATACAAAGAAAGGGATCCCGCATTGTGCGGGATTCTTTTCTTTGTATTCTTTTATAAATTAATAATTCGCTGTATGTCAAAAGTTAACTACATGACAGAGGAGGGTCTTAAAAAGTTAAAGACCGAATTGGAAGAATTAATTAATGTAGAGCGAAATAGAATTTCGAAACAAATAGCCGAAGCACGAGACAAGGGCGATCTGTCGGAAAATGCTGAATACGACGCAGCAAAAGAGGCTCAAGGTTTGTTGGAATTAAAGATCTCGCAAATAGAAGAGAAAGTTCGCAATGCAAAAATTATAAAGTCTGATCAGATAGATATTTCTAAAGTACAGATACTTACTAAAGTTAAACTCAAGAATCTTAAAACAAATTCTGTTATGGAATACTCTATCGTTCCCGATGGTGAGGCTGATTTAAAGCAAAATAAAATAAGTATTTCCACACCCATTGCAAGAGGACTAATAGGCAAAGTTGTCGGCGATATTGCTGAAATTACAGTACCGGCTGGAAAATTACAATTTGAGATATTAAATATCAGTTTATTAGACTAATAAAATCTTTGAAAAATGGCTTCAATATTTACAAAAATCATTAACCGAGAGATACCTGCTTATATAATTGCAGAAAGCTCAAAATTTATCGCCTTCCTAGACGCGTTTCCCATTAAGGAGGGACATACTTTAATTGTCCCTAAGCGTGAAGTTGACGATTATTTTGATCTAACAGATTCCGAAATTTCAGAAATGGCAATTTTCGCTAAACAAGTGGCGAAGGCAATAGAAAAATCATTCACTTGCAAAAAAATTTCAGTTGGTGTGTTTGGTTTAGAAGTGCCGCATGCTCACATGCATCTTATCCCTATCAATAGCATGGATGATTGTGATTTCAAAAATCCTAAACTTAAACTTTCTCCCGACAGAATGAAGGAGATACAAGAATTGATTATTAGCAATGTGGTGCACTGAGCGAAGCGTTGTACTGAGCATAGCCGAAGTATCGAAGTGTGCAATTAGCAATGAACAATGAACAATTTAATAGCTGGTCACCAATCAATAGCTATGGTGTTTTTAAATTCGTAATTCGTAATTGATAAAGTTATGCGATTATTGTCGGTTAAACTATTCGTTTTTGGAGTGTCACTTACTCTTTGCAGTTTTGGGCAAAATATTAATCCCGATTATTATAAATTTGGAGCCAAAGCTTCTGTTATTCCACAAGAATTATGTGGTTTCAACAGTTTGAATAAAACATACACGTTTGGAATTTCAGATCCCGGTTTAGATAGTGCATCAGCAATATATCAAGCAAAGAAAAGAGCTATTGCTTTAGCTGCTCTGATGCAAAATGTTGAAGTTAAAAATTATACAACTGGATACTCTTCTGAGGTATATCGCGGGAGTACCAGCACCTACCAATCTATGGTCGAGCTGCACGTAAATAGCAGTAAAATTCCAAATATAGTAGTTACAGACACACAGTTTACTGTTTATAATGAGGCAATTATATACGCTAAAATTGTTGCTTCAACAGATACGGTTTTATACGATTTTTTATTCAATAAGTTCAATATCGAATACCAGTGGGGTGGTTATAGTGAATATAGCGAGCAGATTGAAATAGCCATTGATGATCATGAAAGTCCATCTGAAACACTTGTTTACACAAGATATGCCTCTGTGGAGGAGGTTTATACATCAAAAGACGAGGAAATTTTCCCCCTTCCAATTACTCGTTATCAATACACGCTACCAGGCGATTCTATTGCGCAGACATATCGATTTGGCTTATGGATAAATATTATGCGTGAACTAAACACTAAACTTGGTGAGTATAGTAAGATATACAGTGAACAGATACGTAAAATGAGCGAAACATATCAATCAACTGATAAGATTGATGAAGGTGTTTCGAAAAATGTCTTATCATTCGATATTAAGAATCTCTATTTCAGGGGGAACCAAGTAGAATTAGAGTTAAGCATCGAAACAATTAGCGATTGAGTTAAAAGGTAAAAGGAAAAAGTGGAAAGTGTAGAGACGGAGCATGTTCCGTCTCTACGTTAAAAACGTTACCCACGTTATACCCAATTTAGTAAATGTTGTTTCCGTAAATATCCATTGCACACTTCGGCTACGCTCAGTGCAAGCATTGTTAATTGTTAATTGAATTCTCCGAGTTCATTATTTTGTTTTGAGTAGCAATTGATTCTTTGTGAATAAGTTGTAGTATTTGCATCATAAAGTCTGGGTCAATACCAAGGTTTTCGGCATAAAGCATTCTTGATTCGATAATATTTCGCCACCTTTTAATCTGAAATGGAGCTAAGTTTTGTTGCTTTTTGTACTCTCCCATTTTTTTAGAAATATCAAGTCTTTTTTTCAATAGCTCTATAAGTTGTTGGTCAATTGAATCAACCTGTAGTCTCATTCTTTCTAATTTGTCGATATTCAAATACTCAGATTGAGTACGTATTTTTAGCCTGTCTATTATAGAGACGAAATCAGTTGGGGTGATTTGTTGTATAGCGTCTGTTTTAGCATTTTGAGGATTTGGATGAACTTCTATCATTAATCCGTTCATCATGATATCGAATGCGTATTGCGCGATATCATAAATTAAAGCACTGTTGCCAGCAATATGTGAAGGGTCACAAATTATCTTTAATTCGGGCATTCTGGTTTTTAATTCGATAGGAATTTCCCATTTTGGAATGTTTCTGTACAAAGTTGGTTCAAAAGGGTAAAATCCTCTATGAATAGCTGCAATTCTTTTTATTCCCGCACGCTCGAAGCGTTCTATTGCCCCTATCCATAATTCTAAGTCGGGATTTGATGGATTTTTTATTAAAACAGGAATATCAACGCCTGTTAAAGCTTCAGCTATTTCGTGTATCGAGAATGGATTTCCTGTAGTTCTTGCACCTATCCAAATCATGTCAATACCAGCTTTCAAAACTTTTTCGACATGTTTTGCTGTTGCAACCTCGGTTATTACCGGTAAACTGTATCTGTTTTTAATTTCTACTAACCATTCTAGTCCTTTTGTTCCTGTTCCTTCATATTGTCCGGGTCGTGTCCTTGGCTTCCAAATACCCGCTCTAAATGCATCTATTTTGCCTGTCTTTTTCAAGTCGGAAGCGCACGAGTTTAGTTGCTCGCGACTCTCAGCACTACATGGGCCTGCAATAATAAAGGGCGTTGTATTCGGTTCCCAAAGTTTTATGTTATTCATTTTTTTGTAAATACCTCAAATTAAAGTTTTATGAAGCTTGTACGCATTTAAAACTTTTAGATGTTTGTTTTATACTTTTCTTAAGTTCGATCTCTTTTTTTCTTCGTAAACAAGAAAAGAGAAATCGTATGGATTCTTTTCAGATTTACTATGTCGTTTCTCAGAAACTAACGTCCAATTATCGAGATTTAAGCAGTCTAAGCGGGTATCTGTGACGAAAGTCGAGTGCACTCGTGTTATGTATAGTTTACTAGCTAATGGCATAAATAGATTGTAAATTTGAGCACCGCCGATAACAAAAATCTCTTCAAAAGTAAGGCAATGTTCGATAAGTGTTTCGAATGTACTGACAACTTGTGCACCCTTAGCAACGTAATTTGCATTTCGGGAAAGCACTATATTCCCTCTTTTGGGGAGCGGTTTTACAGGGAGCGATTCCCACGTTTTACGCCCCATCAACACAGCCTTGCCTTTACCAGAAGTGATACGTTTGAAATTTTTTAAATCTTCACTGATATGCCAAGGTAATTTATTGTTAATTCCTATGCCGTTAAGTTCGTCGACTGCTACTATTATTGAAAACATTACAATAACTGTTTATTAAACTGATACTTCCCCTTTGATATGAGGGTGTGCATTATAATTGATTAATTCAAAATCGGAATAAGAGAAATCAAATATAGATTTTATGTCTTTGTTTATCAACATTGTAGGCAAAGCCTTTGGTTTTCTAGACAGTTGAAGCTTTACTTGTTCAATGTGGTTTTGATAAATATGGGCATCGCCAAATGTGTGAATAAAGTCGCCGGGCTGTAGGTTAACAACTTGCGCGATCATCATTGTTAGTAGTGCGTAGCTTGCTAAATTAAATGGCACACCTAAGAAAAGATCAGCACTCCGCTGATAAAGTTGACATGAAAGTTTGCCATCAGCGACATAAAATTGAAACAAAATATGGCATGGTGGCAATGCCATTTGGTCTATTTGCCCTACGTTCCATGCAGAAACTATATGTCGTCGTGAGTCGGGAGAGTGCTTTAGGTTGTGTATTAATTCACTAATCTGGTCGATATGTCCGCCGTCTGGTTTGGGCCACGAACGCCACTGATAACCGTAAATTGGTCCAAGTTCTCCATTTTCATCTGCCCATTCATTCCAAATTCGTACACCATTATCTTGGAGATATTTAGCATTGGTCGAGCCTTGCAGAAACCATAAAAGTTCGTAAATAATGCTTTTTAAGTGTAGTTTTTTTGTGGTAAGCAGTGGAAACCCGTCTTGAAGAGAACAACGATACTGATATCCAAATATTGATATTGTGCCTGTACCTGTTCTGTCCGTTTTCACCGTTCCATTGTCAAGGGTGTGTTGCAATAAGTCTAAATATTGTTTCACGATATTGTTTTTCTAATATTTGTTTGTAAAAATCTTTACGAAAATAAAATTTATTGGTGGGATAAAAGAATTTTTATGACTAAACTTTTGCAAATCATAACAATGTGGGTAAAAAGATGTTCGACAAAATGCCTCAATTATCTCTATAAATCAGCAATTTATACCAATTGTAATTTTAAAATAGTCCAATCTTTTTAAAATTTTACAATGGTAAATACCGATGTTACAGATACATAGTTCAAACGAACGATAGTGAAGTTTGGAC
>DAOSIN010000023.1:0-3276 GCA_035366675.1 Salinivirgaceae bacterium
AATCCAACTAATTCACAATGATTTAGTTGGATTTATTTTGTTAATTTACGAATGTTCCTGCTTAGTACGTAGCGACTTCGCTCAGTGCACCGCATTGCTAATTGTTCATTGTTAGTTGTTTTTCCCTTTTTTAATCTGTTTTAACAGATGGCGTTTAAAACGACGTTCAGCATGGAATAGTTTTAGTACTTTTTCCGCCGGAAGAATTTCTAATAAACTTTGCTTAAAATCCTTGTCATTTTGAAGCATTTGCTCCTGAATAATAAACAGACTATCAAGAGTTTCCAATGCAAGTTCTCTAGAAATAGTGCTGTCCGACCGAGTTTTCAAGTAGAGTTGTCGTTGTGTTTTCCAAAGAGTGTTTCTTTGTGTTGTATATGAATAAAATACGGGCCAAAACACTTTCGCCTCATCAGTTGAAAGCTCAAGTTCGCGAGTTAAGAATGCTACTCTTTCAGCTTCAAGAAACTTCTCGCGTTCTTCGCGCTGTGCAGGGCAGTTAATATCATATTCGGGTTCTTCAACTGGCTGATTATTAGTGCATGATATTGCAAAAAAGAGGAGTGCAATAATTGATGTATAAATTTTTAGTTTGTTCATAGACTATTTAGTTTAATAATTATCAGTACTATAATCAATTAACTCAACGGTACTTATATCATCAAGCACATAAGCAGTTAAACCATTTGCTGGTTCATCGTTTTCAAAATCGATAAATGATGTTAAAGTATTGGTTGAAAACCCTAAAATTGAATTATCGATTGCTGTATAGTATTCTTTTTCAATTTTTATTGCATTTATCTTACTAACAACATGCCATAAAACAAAAGCTACAATAACTGCGGCTGCAGCTACACTTGACCATGCTGTTAAAATATATCTCTTTACAGGTTTTTTTATAACATCTGGATTTGGATTTCTTTCAATACCTGCATTTGCGAAAGTTATATCGGCAAGCGTTTCAAAATAGCCATTAGGCACTTTCAAAATATTTTGTTTCAGGTTTTTATTGTTTAATGGACGTTTCATTTTTAGTCAAATTGAACAGCCGTTGGACAAATATACAAACGAAAGGTTTAATGGTTGATTAAATTTATTAGTCTAAAAAACAACAAAAGAGAGCTAAAAAATTAACCCTCTTTTGTTATTTATTGTAAATTAATTGATTAGTATTATCTTACAATTGCCAAAAGTTCAACTTCGAAAATAAGTGCTGAATATGGTTTAATTATATCTCCAGCAGAACGACCTCCGTATGCAAGCTCTTGTGGGATATATAGCCTCCATTTTGAACCGACTGGCATAAGCTGAAGAGCCTCGACCCAGCCTTGTATTACTTGTGTAACACCAAATTCGGCAGGCTCGCCACGCTCAACTGAACTGTCAAAAACAGTTCCGTCAATTAAAGTACCATGATAGTGAACTCTAACAACATTGTTTGCTGTTGGTTTTGGACCTTTACCCCCTTTCAAAATTTCATATTGAAGTCCCGATGGAGTAACAGTAATTCCACTTTTCTTTGCATTTTCTGCCAGAAAATCTTCGCCTGCTTTTTTAATATCAGCATTCTCTTCTAATGCTTTTGCTTCTTGCTTTTGTTGCTGAGCAGCCATACTGCTTTGAACATAGTTTTGAACTAACATACGTCCTTGCATATCTTCGATTTGTGCAGGGGCTTCATTTAATGCATTAATGAATGCTTGAGCTATAACCTCTTTGTTTAGCTGAGTGTCTATTTCAAGCTGTTTCATTCCGCCTAAAAGCTGTTGTCCTTGTTGCATACCAATGGCATAACTAACGCTATCCTCAACTGTTTTAAGCGTGGCTGTTTTTACAACATTGCCTTTTTGTTGACATGATACAATTAGCATTGTGCCAATTGCTAGTGTAATAATTTTTGTAAATTTCATCTGTTTTTGTTTATTAAAGATTATAATCGAATATAAATTGCATATACAAAACAATGTGCAAATTCTGTATCAATGTTCTTATATACAAGTTTTTAATTTGTTTTTAAAGAATAACAATTTTATTAATCAAATCGTCTTGGCGTATTTGGTCAATAACATCTAAACCTTCTACAACTTTTCCGAACACAGTGTGTTGTCTGTCTAGATGTGCCGTATTTTTTCTATTATGACATATAAAAAACTGAGAACCTCCAGTATTTCTTCCTGCATGAGCCATGCTAAGCACTCCGCGGTCGTGATATTGATTTCCGCCTGTTAATTCGCAATCTATTTTATAACCGGGTCCGCCTGTGCCTGCACGGGGATTTCCTTTTTCTCTGCTATGTGGGCAACCTCCTTGTATAACAAAGTCGGGTATTACTCTGTGAAAACGCAATCCATCATAAAATCCTTCTTCTGCTAGCTTACAAAAATTTGCCACTGTATTTGGAGCATCAGCTTCGAAAAATTCAACTATCATCACCCCTTTTTCGGTATGTATTTCAGCTTTTTTTGTCATTACCAACTCTTTTAATTTTTGTACAAAGCTACAAAATTGTTTTAAGTTGACATGAAATTGAATTAAATTATTTTCGTTTAACTGTGTTACAACATCACTGTTTTGTACTAAATTTGTATAATTAAAACAGACAACAACTTACAACAATGCAACTTTACGTAATAGAAGGAAATATTGGCGCAGGGAAAACCTTGTTAACCAAACTATTAGCTGAAAAGTATAATGCAAAAGCTGTTTATGAACAGTTTGCCGATAATCCATTCTTGCCAAAGTTTTACAAAGAGCCTGATAGATATGCTTTTCCGTTGGAACTTTCGTTCCTTGCTGATAGATATAATCAGTTGAAAAGAGAACTAACACCTGATTTATCCGACTCGCTTATTATATCAGATTACTATTTTTCAAAATCATTAGTCTTTGCAAGAAAGACATTGACTGACGATGAGTATAACCTTTATCTTAGATTGTTTAACCTTATTTTAAGCCAATTGCCCAAACCCACTGTTTACGTTTACTTGCATAGAAGTATTTCAGAACTTTTGAAAAATATAAAAAAACGTGGTCGCGAATATGAAAAGAGTATCACGGCTGATTACCTAAAAGGTATCGAAGAGAGTTATTTCGATTATCTATCGCAACAAACGGAGTTTCCAGTATTAATATTTGAATGCGATAATCTTGATTTTGAAAATAACAGAGAGCATTTAGACTTTATTGATGAGAATATCTTCTGTAAACAGCACGAAAAGGGAGTTAAGACAATTAGCAATTCTTGTACTGAGCGCAGTCGAAGTGTTAAAAGTTAAA
>DAOSIN010000023.1:3286-11574 GCA_035366675.1 Salinivirgaceae bacterium
CAATTGACACAACAATTGCCCTATTAATTGCCAACGGCTAATAGCTAATAGCCAATGGCTAATGGCTTTCAACACTTCACATCGATAAACTTAGACTCCGCTCAATGCACCGCATTGCTAATTGTTTAACTGATTGTTTATAAACTCCACAGTTTCCTGTAAACTTCGAGCTGAATTATATCTATTATCTATTTTATCGAGCTCACAATTGCATCTGCTTGTTTCTAAAATTGTTATATAACCCATATAATCAATATTATCGGTTGTCCTATAGCGTGCAGCTCGCCGTAAAAACGTTGGATGAAGGGTGTTGTTTGACGAGTACTCTATAAATGTACTAAGCCCCATAATGTAATGCTTAAACCGCTTAACATATAGAGGTTCAGTTAAGTTGACGTACCATTCAAAAGTTTTTAGTTTATCATTATAGAAGCAAATCTCAGAAACTTTATAATGACTATTTTTCGGTCCAATATAAAAGTGTGTACTATCTTTTATCGACCAATCGCGTTTAAAGGAAGCCTTTTTACTGTTAAAGTTTTTCCATCTATGGGATTTTTCTAATAAAATATTTTCTTTTAGTACTTTGTCAAGACTAAAATAAAAAAACAGGTGGTCAAATTTGTAAGGAGACCTTCTTTTATTTGTTCTATTGGGTGCGTGTTTATAACTATCGATACTACAAATATATAAATTGCCCCAACCTGGTTTTAATTTATTGCTAACCCGCAATAAACCCTTTAAACTCTCAACCTCGCCAGTTTTTAGGTTTTTAAGGGACATCTCAAAATCATAAAAAACAACAGTATCACTTTGCATAAATAACGCATGAGACGAGTCTCGAAGCTGTACAAGATGTTTTCGAGCGTCATAATTATCAGCCCTTACTACAACCCCTTGTAAGTCAGTTGTACTCTCCAATTGAATTGTGTTGTTATTTACGAAAGACAAATTTACGATAGAGTCTTTAAAGCCAACTCTGTGACATCTAATTTGCTCTATCTTATCGTCTAAGTGAGCAATACCGTCGTCATTTGAAATGGCAATAAGCTCTAACTCCTTTAAAACCAATACATCTTTTATTGGACTATTTAGCTTATCGGTAAAGACAACAAAACGGTTTTGCGAAAAAAGATTGTGGCTGAATAAAAAGATAAGAGTAAAAGTGATTAAAAGTGATTGTTTCATTGTTTGTATTTTTTAGATTTGAATGTTTATAAATATATTTAAAATTACGAGTTAAGTGTACTAAGCTACACCTAACTCGTAAAGTATACTACTATACAGAGGAAGAAGCTTCGCCTGCATTCTCTAACGCTTCATTTAGGTCGAATGAAACAGTAACTGAGAAACCATCGTTCCATGTAATATCGACATCTGCGCTAGTTATGAACCCCCAAACATCAACTGCAGCAACTGCTATCCAGCGAAAGAATTTGGGTACTTTTGCTTCTCTGAGGTAATTATACCACGGATTTTGAGGATCATTGTTAGCATCATGCCAATATTGATACGTTGATTTAGCAATGTTACAACCTGCTATAAAATAACCAAATTCATTGACCGTTTGACTTTTATCGTCATAAATTACATCATAATCTTGATAAACTTCATCTATCAATGAATTTATTTTAGCGTTAAATTCAGTGGGAGAAATTTCGATATCTTTTTCCCAAGAGGCTTTTGTTTCATTAAGAATAGATTCTAATTTGTCGATCAGAGTCAAGAACTCATCACTATGTCTTTCATTCTTGCTTTCTCTGAGCAAATTACTCGCACTTGTTGATTCTGTGACAATTTGCATAATGCTTGCATTTCTTGTTTCATGCTCTTCCCATGTAGTGTTAGAGTTAAAGAACTTTCTGGCTAATTCAAAACGTTCTTTTCGAGACATTATAGAAACATCTCCATTTTCAGCGACATAATCTAAACATTGGTTATGTCGCTCTCCTAATTTTCTAAAAGCATCATTATACTTTTCAATTTTAGAAACATCTTTATTTATTGTTTCGTTTTTTGTACAGTTGCTAAAATAAAGCGACAGTGAAAATGCTACTGTTAACGCAACTATTACATTGAATAATTTATTCTTCATAGTTCAAATCATTTTTATTTCTTTAATCGACGTATTATATTTGCCAGATTATAGAAAAGTTAATATAAAATTGGCAAGTCATACTTTTTACGAGATTAACTCGCCTGTCTATTCGCTCGTCTGTTTACGTAAACTATCTTAATTCGCTTTTCTTTTATATTGTGCACCTATAAAATACTCGGCTCGTTAATTCTGTTTTTAATTTCTTTTGTATAATGCAAAGATATATTGCATTTGTAAGACGGTTTATAATCAAAAGATAATCTTTACATAATCTTTATATAATCTCATCTTATTTTCTCGCTTTTTCAATAACCCACATCATAATGCTCTGTTTTTCAAGTAAAATCTTACCGGGCACTGTTATTGGCTTATCCAATAGAATGTTAGCAGAGATTTTGTCTGTTGGAGCGAGCGTAGCCTGCTGCCAGGCACTTTGCCCTGAAACCTTTACTGTTTCCGAAATAGTCTCAATCTCGTATTCTAAAGGGAAAGGTAGCTCTAACTGTGAGTTAAGCGTTACTCCTGCAAACTTATCTTTGTTTTTTATTGCATTTTGTGGAATGCGTGTCGAATAATGCAATGTTCCGTCATCGGTTTGCGTTACGGCAATCTCAATGTCTATGGTGGGCTGATAGGGTATAAATGCTGTTATCCCAACCAAAACTAACAAAGCACCGCCTATTATCATTATTCCGTAGCGTAACAGTGCGGGCGGAACCTGCCCAATGATTTTACGAACCTTCGCACTACGAAGCTCAGGCTGTCTATATCTGTCAATTTTATCGCGGTACTCGGAGAATAGCCATTCTGCCGTTTTTCGCTTTCCTGGCAATTTAATCCTATTTATTATTTCTGCTTTTGTGATTGGTGGTTTCATTGTTATAAAGTTAAAAGTTATAATGATTTCGGATTTCGGATTTCGGATTTTTGGAACACAGAGCACACTGATTTAACGGATTTTACACAGATTTTTGACCTACGTCTTCCGACTTCGGTCTTCCGACTTCTGTCTTCCGACTTCCCTCAATTTCCAAGCTCCAATTGGTTCTTAACCAACTCATAATATTTTCCTTTCTTTTGCGTAAGCTCTTCGTGTGTGCCTGTTTCGGCGATATGTCCGTTATCGAGGACTACGATTTGGTCTGCATTTTTTACCGTGCTCAATCGGTGTGCAACTACTATAACGGTTTTATCTTTGTAGAACTCTGCCAAGTTCTCGACTATAGCCCTTTCATTATTAGCATCTAAGGCGTTGGTGGCTTCATCTAAAAAGATAAACGGCGGGTTTTTATACACGGCTCTGGCTATCAAAATTCGTTGCCGTTGTCCCTGGCTAACGCCTTGTCCGTCTTGTCCTATCAGGGTGTTGTATCCGAGTGGCAGTGCCTCAATATAATCGGCAATATTAGCCACTTGTGCTGCATAGCGAAGTCGTTTCAGGTCAATCTTGCTATCGGCAGGAGCGATATTGCGGGCAATGGTGTCGGAAAAGAGATAACCCTCTTGCATTACCGCGCCACACTGCTCGCGCCACCAAATAAGGTTAAATCTTTCCAAGTCTTTGTTGCCGACCTCTATTACTCCCTCATTGAGCGCGTAATAGCCCAAAAGCAGTTTGACGAGTGTGGTTTTTCCGCTTCCGCTCGCCCCAACAATAGCTGTTACCTTGCCTTGCGGAATATCTAAATTGATATTGTCTAACACATAGTTGGGTCTTGTTCCATCGTACTTAAAACATAGGTTTTTTATTTTCAACGAACGATCTTCGGGAAGATCACACAGGATTCGGTTCTCGTTCTCCTCGTTTTTTTGCGTGTGGATTTCGTTCATTCTATCTAAGCTAATGCTCACATCTTGCCAGCTGTAGATAAAGCCCATTATCTGCTCTACAGGAGTGTTTAACTGCCCGATAATGTATTGAATAGCAAGCATCATACCCAATGTTAGATTTCCGCTGATAACGGCTGTTGCGGCTAACACGGTTATAATAATGTTTTTCAACTCATTTATCAGGATACTTCCGGCCTCTTGATTTTGTTGCAACGAGAGCGACTGCATATTTACATCAAAAAGGTCGGCTTGTACATCTTCCCACTCCCAACGTTTGCGCTGTTCGCAACCTTGCAGTTTTATCTCCTGCATGCCGTTAATAAGTTGATATACAATGTTTCTGTTTATCCCTTGCTGCTCGAAATATTTATAGTCCAATATTTTCCGTTTTTTAAGAAAAACCATTATCCACAAGCCGTAAAGTATGCTTCCTGCAAGGAAAACCAAGAATATTGGCACATTATAGATAAATAGAACGATACCAAAAATAATGAAACTAAACACCGAAAAGAACATACTAAGCGTTTGTACGGTCAGAAATCTTTCTATACGACGATGATCTTCAATGCGTTGTAGCAGGTCGCCCGTGAGCTTTGTATCGAAAAACTTCATCGGTAGTTTCATCAGTTTGATAAAAAAGTCGGATATAAGCGAGATGTTGATACGTGTACTGATATGCAACAAGATTTTTCGGCGGATAAAGTCAATAGCAGTACGGCTGAAAAGCAACATCATTTGGGCAATAAGCACTAACCAGACAAAGCCGATATCTTTGCCATTTATCCCAACATCTACGATAGCCTGCGTTAAGAATGGAAATATTAGTTGTAGTATGCTACCTAAAAACAGTCCAAGTATTAGTTGCGTAAAAAACCGTTTATATTTTACCAAATATTTCCAAAGGAATTTAAGTCGATTCTCCTTTTGTATGGCATCGCCCTCTTTTTCGTAGAACAGGGCTGTAGGCTCGAATAGCAGTGCTACTCCCTTCTCCTCTCCGCCTGTTTGTGTACTTATCCAGTTTTCGCAAAAATCATCTTGCGTAAATCGCATACGTCCTTTTCCTGGGTCTGCCACATAGACATCGTAGCCATTTTTCTTCGATTTTTTTATAGCATACACCACTACGAAGTGGTCTTGCCTCCAGTGCACTATACACGGTAGCAAGGCTTTTTCTGCCAACATCTTGAATGTGATACGACCGCCCAAGGTGCGAAATCCAATATTTTCCGCAGCACGACTAATGCCGAGCAACGATACTCCTTCGCGACTTATATACGAGTTGTTTCGCAAGCCGTTGATATCGTACTCTTTGCCGTAGTGCTTGGCTATCATGCCGATACATGCGGGACCGCAGTCCATTGTGTCGGGTTGGTGGATAAGTGGGAAATTATTTATACTCATTTATAATTTTTACAATCGATTTATCATATCTTGTGAAGCTGATTGACCTTTATATATTTTTTTATAATTATTGAAACGCCAAATCAGACTAAGTACTACAGAACGACTGTCTTGGTAATCTACATTACTCATATGAATATGATATATTTGTCCTTTAAGATGAATAACACTTTTACCAAAAATATCATTTACTTTTAGACTTGTCTGTAATCTGTTTTTGAAAAACATTTTTTGTACACGTGCGCTAAATACGTGTGTTTCTCCTACATATAACGCTCCAAATGTACCACCACCATTGTAGGAATATTCCACATTAAAGAGTAAACCATTTTTGAAGTCAAAATCGTTGCTAAAGTCGAAGTGACCGAATGGTTTATTTATTCGCTCAACCGTGTTATAAACAGGAACATCTAAAAAACTTTGTGTGTAAGAAAGCGTGATTGATGGTGTGTAAAATTTAAAAGTATGACGTAAATTGAGCACGGCTTGAAGTTGCTGTTGATTTTTGTAATTCGCCCAAGTGCCTTTAATTATGTTAGATGTAGGATAGGGAGTTTGATATTCCATTTGTATTGAGTTGTTTGTATAGTTGTATCTTAATGAAAAGTAGATAAAACGATACATAAAGTTATATTGGACATTATGCAGAATTTCTGGCTCTAATTTTGGATTACCTTCTTGGTATACAAAGCGGTTACCGTAATATGTTCCTCCACTAATTGTATTGAAAGATGGTCGTGTAATACCAGAACGGTATGAAATACTTTGAGATGTCAATCTCTTACGATAGCTCACTTGTGCATTTGGAAATAGATTACTGTATACTCTGTGCAAATTGTTATTGTTGAAGTCGCTACATAAAGTATTTACATATTCATAGCGCAAACCGGTACTAAAACTAAAGCCACTTTCATTATTGTATGAGTAGTTTAAATATCCAGCTAACTTTGTTTCCGCAGTTTTGCTTCGTGTATCTATAAATATTTTTGGTTCATAATTTAATAATGTGTGCACTTCTACCGAATTAAAATCTGCCCCTGCACGTAATATGTGTTGTTTGTTGATATTATAGCTAAATTTGGGTGTAATACCAAAAAGAGAATTATCTGTTTTTGAGGTAATTTCTGTGATAGAGTTTCCGCTTTCTGCCGATTTTTCAACTACAATTTGATTTGCATTTGAACTTCTTTTAAGCCAGTCAGCGTAGAGTTTCATTTGCAATTTTTCAGTTAGGTATCCATGGTAATAACCGTTAATATAATGCCTGTTGCTTTGATCTGATTTATCAGAATGTCCGTCAATTTTGGTAAAAATAACATTGTTTGCTAACATTGTAAGTGGTTGAGCCGTTGCTAAATTAAATTTATTGAAACTTCCATCGTATTTAATTCCAATATTGTGATTGTTAAAAAAGTCATAATTACTACCTATGACATATTCAAATGTTTTTGAAGAGCGAGATAATTCACGCATCGGCATATCACTATGCCAAATAGTGTCGGGTGCATGAACTATGGTTGTCAAGTCTTGACTTGCCTTTTTTCGATAATCAGAGTATTCTGCTTGTCCAAAAACACTAATTTTATTTTTCTTGTAGTTTATTTTTAGCGTATTGTCGTGGGTAAAATAGCTGTTTAGTCGTGCATAATTTTCTACCTGTACTGCCAAACCATCTATCTGTCTATGCGTAGTAATCGATAAAACCGCTCCAGTAGAAGCGTCGTATTCTGCACCTGGGTTGGTGTTTAATTCAGCCGATTTGATATTTTTCACCTCTAGTTGTTGTACTTCTGACATAGATTGAGCTTTTTTACCATTAATGTAAATAACAGGTGCCCCCCCGATAAATGACGTTAACTCTCCATTTTTTAACGTCATTCCTGGAATTTTTCGAAGCATCTCCGTGGCGTTCACCTCCTTGCCCAAAATTGTTCCGGAAACATTTGCCACTAAATTTCCGTTTTGTATCTGAAATGTTTTGCGATGTCCTTGTATCACTACTTCATTAAGCACTTTGCTGTCTTTATTAAGTACAATAGTTTGTCCTGAAATGGCAGAAACTGTCAGTGTTTCATATCCAATAAAGGATATTTTAAGGAAATAGTTTTCTGTTCCGTTATGTGCAAGCGAAAATTCACCTTGTTGATTCGTTATCGTTCCTTTAACAAGCGTACTGTCGGGCAATGTATAAAGTGCCACGGTAGCAAATTCTACAGCTTGATTTTGGATGTCAATTACTTTGCCCGTGAGAACTTGGGAATAACCCGTTATAGCTATCAATAATATTTGTATTGTAAAAAAAAATCTCATAATTCTTTTGTTTTTATACTGCTATATTTTTTTCTTTTGCTTTTTTAATAAGTTTTTTCCAATACGTGGGATTTTTTCTTAATTCAGCAATCATAAGTATTGTTTGTTCCAAGTGTAATTTCGCTATTTTACAAAATTTTTCATTGGGTTCTTTTAAAAATTGCTTTTTTTCGTGGCAATAAAAACGATGTATGGCACAACCACCACACAAAAACGAGCCCCAACATGACTTACATTTTTTATTATCTTGTAAATCTAAAATAAATTGCTTTTTATCAAAAAGTTCCTTGTAATTAAATATGTTTTTGTCTTTAATACTGCCTAAAACACTTTTAACGCTCCCGGTCGTTACATGACAAGGATATATTAATCCTGTAGAAGATATAGAAAACATACCTTTTATAATTGGACATGATTCTCTCGGACGTTTCTCAGCAATAGCCATCAGAACACTCCAAAACCCATCGGGCATATATTTAAAATTGTCTTTAACAACTAAATCATAGTCAATGTTTTCCCAATAATTCAATATGCGGTTTATTTCTAAACTTTCTTCTTCAACTATTATTCCTTTAATTCCAAATTCATTTGACAAAAATTTAGATATGTCATTTGTTTCATACTTTTTATCAATATGTTGTTTGGT
>DAOSIN010000024.1:0-11336 GCA_035366675.1 Salinivirgaceae bacterium
TGTGCATAGCTTTTAAATCCAAGTGTTTCAACATACACATCGGCATTTTGCAATGATTTATAGAAATCAATAGCTGCTCGTTGTGTATATCCTTCAACTTTGGTAATCACGAATATAAGCGTAAGATTGATATATAAAAATGAGGATATAGCAATAGCTAACAAACCACGTTTAATATTTATTTTAATCGTTAATAAATAATATAGCACCCCTATCAACAATACTAAACCGATAATAAGTTCAAATCCCGTCCAATTAACATCTGCTTGCAAGTTGGCAACTGCAAAGACATCTTTTATTCTGCCCTTAACCAATAACCAAGGCTTAATATTATCAAAAACAGATATAAGAAACATTGGTATTGCGAAAATCAGGGCAACAAGTATAATCAAAACGTTTGTCCACCATTTTACCCTGTGCTTTTTATTAACAATTTCATAAATGCTCCATGTTGCAAGATATGTGACAGGGAAATAGGCAAGCGATGAGTAGTGTAATATCTTGGTTTTGACTATTGTAAATAGAATCAAAACCGTAAACAATAGAATTATCATTACCTGACGAATATGTTTCTCGTAATCTGTTATTGATTTTGGCTTACGTAATCCCAACAAAGCAAAAATAGAGGCAGGGAAAACACCCAAAAAGACTACCACAAAATGGTATAATAAAAAGCCTCCATGTCCGGCATCCTGCGTTTTAAAAAGTCTGATTTGATACTCTATAAAATCAGCCATTATATGGTAATTTCCTGATAATATCTGTAGGATAAACCAAAAACCACCTATAAATATTAAAACACCTACAAAAAGTAATATATCTTTAACTTTGAATTTAATAGCAAATTTCCTAATTATCAACAATATAGTTCCAACCAAAGCAAAAATCAAAATTGCGACTGGACCTTTTGTAAGAGTTCCCAAACCAATAAAAAACCCCGATAGGATTGCTCGACGTGTTCTTCTTCCTGTATAATCCTTATCTGTGTATTTTGCCGCATGATAGATACCTAAGAAAATAAACAAGTTAAACCACGGATCAATTATTCCTGATTTAAAATAGAAAAATGGCAGAAACGAGCAAGCATAACTTAAGACCCAAATAAGTCCAAAAGTTTTGTTTTTCATCTCTTTACCCATTCTGTAAAGGACTAATAGTGTAACAACACCGCATATTGCATTTGGGAAACGTGCTGCAAATTCATTGACACCAAATATCCACATTGATATTGTTTGCATCCATATAAATAGTGGAGGTTTATCCCAAAACGGCTCGAAATTAATTTGGACTGTCAGGAAGTCGCCCGTCACCAACATCTCCCGAGCTGATTCTGCAAAATTGATTTCGTCCCAGTCAAACAGATTAACCTGACCTAAAAATAACGAAAATATAATTATACCTAATACAGAGATAATTATATAGTTTTTGTCTTTAATTCTTAAACCCAAAATTGAAAATAGTTACTTAATAAAATTCCACAAAAATAGGCATTTACGCTGTTTTGCAAAGGTAGATAAAAATCGTCGATTGAGGCTAAAAAAATTAATTTGATTTTTTCTTAATAAAACAAAATTTGATTGTTATATATAATATTAAATCATACATTTGTATTGTATTTTTATCGTTTAACACTCTTACCACATATATCTGGTACATAATCATTTGCATTTACGATTGTCGTAAAAAGAGTTTACAAAACAAGAGTGTTTAAATAGTAAAACTACAATAAAATAACTTTAAACTCATCTATGCAAATGTTTATAGGATTAACTTACGACTTAAAGTCATTATACCTGTCACAAGGTTACATGCCGGACCAGGTTGCTGAATTTGATTCAGAGGAGACAATTTCAGCCATTGAAAACACACTAAACTTATTGGGACACAAAACCGAACGCATTGGCAATATTCATGAACTTACAATAGCATTAGCAAAAAGGAAGCGCTGGGATTTAGTATTTAACATCGCAGAGGGCATGTTTGGTCGCGGACGTGAAGCACAAATTCCTGCTCTATTGGAAGCGTTCGAAATTCCATTTACCTTCTCCGATTCATTAACAATGGCACTTACACTTGAAAAATCTGCAACAAAGAGATTTTTAAGAGATCAAGGTATTAGCACGGGAGCTTTCTGGGTAATCGATTCTATGGATGAGTTGAAGAAGCCTAATTTCAATTATCCGTTATTTGTTAAACCTGTTGCAGAGGGCAGCGGTAAGGGCATCGATGAAGCGCCTATCGTGAATAATTTTCGTGAACTAAAAGCTGACGTTGAAAAATTGCTTACAATATATGGTCAGAGAGTGCTGATTGAGGAATACTTACCTGGTAGGGAATTTACTGTTGGTATTGTGGGTACAGGGAAAAACGCCAAAGTTATCGGTAATATCGAAATTATTTTCACAGATCCAAAAAGTAACAAGATTTACAACCTTGAAACTAAAAACGATTATGAAAACAGGGTTATATACAAACCATGTTCGGGTCCTCTCTCAAAAGCCTTACACGAGCTTGCTTTAAAAACCTACCGACTACTAAACTGCCGCGATGCTGGACGAGTTGATATTAAACTTAATAAAGTTGGAGTTCCAACATTTTTAGAAATCAATCCATTAGCAGGAATTAATCCCATACACAGCGATTTGCCAATACTATCAAGAATGAATGGACTTGACTATACAGAACTAATCAGGCTAATAATAGCATCGGCTTCGGAAAGAGTTGTAAATAATAAACATGTGTTGTTTGATTACTATTCTACTATCGGAAAATCAGTCAAAAATCGCAACACACAAAAATGAAAATAGCAATTTTATATAACAAAGTCAGCGAAAATGCCGCCGATGATGAGAGTGATGTTTTAGATCAGGTTGAGTTAGTTGAAAATAATCTTATAAAACTTGGACACACAGTTGAGCGTATACAGATAACTTTGGATATGCAAAGTGTTAAAAATAATCTTGTTGATGGAAATTATGATGCGGTTTTCAATCTAACGGAAAGTATAGATAATCACGGCGAACTAATCACTTTTGGACCTGCATTGGTTGATGTTCTAAAAATTCCATATTCAGGCTCATCTTACGAAGCGATATTTTTAACTACCAATAAACCTATAACGAAAATTTTACTTGAACGCAACGGTATTCTCACACCTCAAATAATTACACCTCAGAATATCAACGCAATAGATGTAAATAAAAGATATATAATAAAACCTATTTGGGAAGATGGCTCGCTGTTTCTTGACGAGGATTGCGTTGTGTATGGTAAAGAACTAATTGAAAGGATAAAAGATATTGATTTTAGATACTTTTTCGTGGAACAATACATTGGCGGAAGAGAGTTCAATATCAGCATATTAGCACAGTTGTCTAAAGAGCCACAAGTATTAAAGCCTGCTGAGATTGTTTTTAAAAACTATTCTGGCGATAAACCGAAAATTGTAGGATACTCTGCAAAATGGGAGGAAGATAGTTTTGAGTACAAAAATACAGTTAGGGAATTTCCTGCCCTTAGCCAAACACTTCACAATAAGCTAAATAGGGTTTGTATCGACTGTTGGAAACTCTTTAAACTAAAGGGTTACGCGCGTGTCGATATCCGCTTGGACGAGCACGAAGACCCTTATGTTCTTGAGATTAATGCAAACCCCTGCATAAGCCCTGATAGTGGCTTTGTGGCTGCATTAAAAGAGAGTGGAATTACAGAAACAGAGGCTATTGAACGGATAATTAATGATTTGAATAACTAAAACTAATGTAAGTCATTGTAACAACATGGATATCAACAATATAAAACTACGCACAAATATCAAAGAAGAGGATATTAACCTATTACCAGAAATAACAAAACTAAGTGGGTACTTTTCCGATGAAGAGGTTGAAATTGTTGAAGAAATTGCAAATGAAACATATAACAACCCAATATGTGGGTATTTATGGGTAATTGCCGAAGTTGACAATAAAACTGTTGGATTTGCAACATACGGCAAAGTTCCAGGCTCATTCCACTCTTGGGATTTATATTGGATAGTAACTGGCAAATCGCTTAAAGGGTGCGGTATAGGTAAGAAAATTTTAAATTTTGTTGAGTCTGAAGTGGTAAAAAACAGTGGAAAATTACTAATTGCCGAAACCAGCGGAAGGGAGTTATATTACGATACTCGAGCATTTTATATTGCATGCGGATATATGTTAGAAGCTGTTATTAAAGAGTTTTACGGTCCGTATGATGACAAAATGTTTTATGTGAAAAGATTCTAGGGTGGGGTTTAGTTTTTTAATGTCGATAACGTTTTCAACGTAGAGACAAGGCATGCCCTGTCTCTACATAGCCGTGAAATTCAATAGTTTTACTACTAGTTGTTTTTCTCAATCAATTTCTCAATACTCAACATCTCATCACGATAGCGAGCAGCATTCAAAAAATCTAAATCTTTTGCGGCTTGCTCCATGTTTTTCTTAGCGGCTTTCATAAGTGACTCTAAATCTTTTTGAGACATATATTTAAAAATCTCTTCGGCAACTGATTTAGATTCAGTATCGTGTGGCTTATACACTTTGGGTTTGTTAGCTGGCAATATTTCTGTCAATACCTCCGACTGTTTTTTTACAATCTGCTTGGGAGTAATATTGTGCTTTTTATTAAACTCTATCTGTTTTGACCTTCGGCGATTGGTCTCATCAATAGTGAGCTGCATTGATTTGGTTATTTTGTCGGCGTACATTATAACTTTACCGTTTAAATTTCTAGCTGCTCTTCCTGCTGTCTGTGTTAAAGAGCGTTCTGAACGTAAAAATCCTTCTTTATCTGCATCTAATATTGCAACCAAGCTCACTTCGGGTAAATCAAGCCCTTCTCGCAGAAGGTTTACTCCTACCAAGACATCAATTGTACCTTCACGGAGTTGCATTAGAATTTCAACACGGTCGAGCGTTTCTACCTCTGAGTGAATATATTTTGAGTTAACATTTAACTTTTCGAGATATTTATGTAGCTCCTCAGCCATTCTTTTGGTAAGTGTAGTAACTAAAACCCTCTCTCTTTTATCAACACAAAACCTAATCTCTTTTAACAAATCGTCAACCTGATTTAGTGCTGGTCTAACCTCAATAACAGGGTCTAACAAGCCTGTCGGTCTTACAACTTGCTCTACTACAACGCCTTCTGAGCGTTCTAATTCATTTTCAGCTGGCGTGGCACTGACATATATTACGTTATTGGTAAGCGACTCGAACTCCTCAAATTTTAAAGGTCTGTTATCGATCGCGGCTGGTAGCCGAAATCCATATTCAACCAACGTTGTCTTACGACTATTATCGCCACCATGCATTGCCCTAATCTGAGGCAAGGTAACATGCGACTCATCAATAACAGTTAAAAAGTTTTTCGGGAAATAGTCCAACAGACAGAAAGGTCTGGATCCCTCGCTTCTGCCATCGAAATATCGGGAGTAATTCTCTATGCCTGAACAATATCCGAGTTCGCGTATCATTTCTAAGTCGAAAGTAACTCTATCTTGAAGTCTTTTCGCTTCAAGGTGTTTTGACTGACTCTTAAAATATTCAACCCGTATATCCAAGTCCTTTTCAATCAGCCTTATAGCTCTATCAATTCTATCTTTTGTGGTGACAAAAATATTTGCGGGGAATATTGTCAATTCCGAGCGTTTTTCGATTGTGGTTCCGTCTATTGGATTAAAGGTTGCAATATCATCAATCTCGTCTCCCCAAAATGATACTCTTATCGCAAATTCTCCATACGCCACCCATATTTCTACTGTATCGCCACGAACACGAAACTTCCCACGAGCAAATATGTTTTCGTCACGGCTATAAAGCGACTCAACCAATTTTCGTAAAAACAAGTTTTGCGCAATTGTTTGACCTTTTTTAATGGTTATTGTGTTCTCGTAGAAATCATCAGGGTTACCAATACCATAAAGACATGACACAGAGCTAACTACAATAACATCATTTCGTCCGCTCAACAAAGCTGATGTTGCCCTAAGTCTTAATTTCTCAATTTCGTCGTTTATACTTAGGTCTTTTTCAATATATGTGTCACTAACAGGCAGATAGGCTTCTGGTTGATAATAATCGTAATAAGAGACAAAATATTCAACTTGATTTTCGGGGAAAAACTCTTTAAACTCTGCGTACAGCTGTGCTGCCAAAGTCTTGTTATGGCTAAGCACCAAAGTTGGAAGTTGCACTTTTTCGATAACATTTGCTATTGTAAATGTTTTCCCCGATCCAGTAACACCAAGAAGAGTCTGAAACCTATTTCCATCAATTATATTTTGAGCTAACTGCTGAATGGCTTCCGGTTGATCGCCCGCTGGGCTATAGTCAGATACAACCTTGAATTTCATCTCTTTAGATAAAATTATATCGGAAAGTGATCGCTGTAACCGTTATAATATTTTTCTCCGCTATATGTTCTTGAAGGGGCGAGTTCTCCCTTTTTTGTTTCGTAGCAAATCCATTCGGGCGAGAAAATAAAGCCTTTTCCGTCTGTTCGTAATCCTCTCTTTTTATTTACTAATAATTTAGATATCACGATATTATCAAGCATACTAAACTCGCTTCTAAAGAAATATGTCCCCTTGTTCTCTTCATACAACGGATACATTATGTTTACTAATTCCGCATTCGCGTCTATTGTTTTGGCTCCTAATACATGATAAACAGCTGTATCTCCCGGAGTGTCGTTGAAGTCGCCCATAATAATAAGTTGTGACTTTGAATTTCTAGCTAACAGCGAATCTACATAATAGCGCAAAGTTTCTGCAGCAATAATTCTTGTGCGTTCAGTTTTTTCAGCTCCACCCACGCGGCTTTTCCAATGATTTACAAACAGATGCAGAGTGTCTTTCGCAACAATACCTTTTACGTATAAGATATCACGTGTTCGGTATCTTTTTAACATATCGGTATATACGGGCAAAGATCTCTCTTCCAACAGTTTAAATCTGTTGCTATATAGCATTGCAACATCAATTCCACGAGGGTCGGGACTGTCGAAGTGAGAAATACCATATTTGTTTTTAATTAATAGCTCTTGTTTAGCTAAATCTTCTACAACCGCCCTATTTTCGACCTCTATCAACCCAACAATATCGGGCAATCTCTCCGAATCAATTGAAGCTATCACTTTTGATAGATTTAGTAGCTTGTTGTTATATTTTTCAGTATCGTACTGTTTTTTACCTTGTGGAGTAAAGTCCACATCTAATCCAGAACTTTGAATTGTATCGAACAGATTTTCAACATTATAATTAACAACTAAGAATGTTTTTGATGGTTGACACGAAACAAAAACTAAAATAATTATAACGCTTGCAAAAAGGTAAATTTTGTTTTTCATTGATTTTAAAAAGTTAAATGAGGGTTTAGAAAAATATCATAAATGCTTAAAAACATTCAATATGAACATTTGTCTAAACACTTGTTTTATAGGACTTTAATTCAGAAATCATATCATCAATTGAGTCTGCAAAAATATTAAATAAAGGTCTTATTTCGGCTTCATTTGGAGATTCTTTTGATAATATTTCTATCTGCCTCATAATCAACCTCAAATCGTGGTTTCCCATCATTGCAAACGATGATTTTAGACTGTGCGAAACTAACGCAACATTTTTCCAATCGTTTTGGTCTAAACCTATTTCAAGCTTTTCACGATATTCAGGTATTTGTTCTAAAAAAGTATCAATAAATTCACATATCAAATTATGGTCATTTCCTGTTGCCTCTCGTAAATAGCCAAAGTCGAGATGATCGTAATTTAATAGGTCAGGGTAATGTTTATCTATTAAAAGGTCAATTTTCGATATCAATTCATCTGGCTTATATGGCTTGGAAATGTAGTCATCCATTCCTTCGCTCAAACACCTCTCCTTTTCGCCCTTAATTGCAGCTGCAGTTACAGCAATAATCGGGATAGTGTTTACAGGCGAACTCATTTCGTTTCTGATGTAGCATGTTGTCGAATATCCATCCATTTCGGGCATGTGCAAATCCATAAGAACTAAGTGGTAATGATTATTTTCCAACTTTTCTATTACCTCAACCCCAGATTCGGCGTATTCAACCTGAAATCCGCTGTTTTGCAAAATAGAAACTGCCAGCAACCTATTGATACGATTATCTTCAACTAACAAAATTTCAACTTTCTTTCTTACTGGATTTTCGGTGTTAACATTCTCTGTTTCAACAATATCTAATGTTTTTTCAACTGGCGTGTATGTTATTCCGTATGTTATTGTAAACGTAAATTCAGAGCCTAAACCCTTACGGCTTTTTACTGTCATTTGTCCACCTTGTAACTCTACTAATTGTTTTGAAATTGTAAGTCCCAAGCCTGTTCCACCATACTTTCTTGTTGTACTACTCGATTCTTGACTAAATGATTGAAATATGTCATCTAATTTCTCTTTATTTATTCCAATTCCTGTATCGATAACGCTAAATTGCAAAGAGACAGCATCTTCTGTTTTATCAACCACTTTGATAACAAGGTTGATGTAACCTTTTTCTGTAAACTTTATTGCGTTGCTTATCAGATTGGTAAGTATTTGCGACAAACGAAGTTCATCACCTATTAATGCGGGTAAATTATCAGGTATTTTATATTTCAGCTGCAAGCTTTTTTCATTGGCTTTTACAATTTGCTGTGATATATTCTTTTCAACAACTGTCGATAAATCAAACGGTTTCTTTTCAAATTCAAGCTTACCTGCCTCAATTTTTGAGAAATCTAAAATATCATTTATAATAACAAGCAATGACTCTGCCGATGCCATTATATTATCAAGATATCCGCGTTGAACCTGCGACATCTGTGTATCTGACAATAAACTACCCATGCCGAGTATTCCGTTCATGGGTGTTCGTATTTCGTGGCTCATATTTGCAAGAAAACGCTCTTTTGCCTTAACCGAACGCTCTGCTTGTTCTTTTGCATATAATAGGGCAACGTTTTGCTCCTCTATTTGTGATAACATTGTATTAAAGCCTTTGTTAAGATAGCCTATTTCATCATTTCTATCATCTTGTGCTCTTATGGAGAAATCACGCTTTTCAGAGACCTCTTCCATAACTTTTGCAAGTTTCATAACAGGCTTTGTAATAATCTCTTGAAGCTTAATTGCTAACAAAAATGCTATCGCTAATGATGTAAGTAAAATAATGGCTATCACGTTAAGGAAACTCGACAAACGCTCGTCATACTCCTCAAGGTCAGCAAAAATAGAGACTTTACCAATTTTCTCATCTCCTAAATAGACATTCCTCCAAACGTAAAAACTTGTTTTAAGCAATACGGAACTATCCTGCTCTGACAAATACAAAGGTATTTCATACTTTGTGATATTGTCAGTATATTTAGCTAAAGTATCGCCAGATGCTAAACATATGCTTGCACTCCTAATATTTGGATTTGCAGCTAATGAAAAAAGTATTTCATGTGCAGCAGCAACATCTTTAAACATAAGCGCGGCAGTACTATTGCTCCCAATAATGCCCGCCATCATTTGTAAATTATTTAATGTCTTTTGCTCAAATTGTTTTCGGTCATAGGCAAAAAATATACCTCCTGCTAAAATCAAAGCTATAGAAGTAATAATAATAATCACTCCCACAACTTTTATTTTTATAGATATATTGTTAAAACTCCACTTCATTGATATTAACTATCTTAGCCAAAGACAACAGTTTAGAACTAATGATTATTTCATTGTTTCTTGCCGTTGTGTTGTTTATTTCAAATCGATTTCGGGAATATTGTGGAGTAAAATTGATTATACCCCCAATCTGACAAAAACCCTCTAAATTATCTCCAATCGTTAATATTGGCTTATTTCTAACTGCTCTTATTAATTCAATCATCTCACTTCTGGTTATTCCCCCAACAAACAAAATATGGCACTGCTGTATCTGAGAAGGTTTGTTATAATATTTGACTACAAAAGCTCTATTATTTACAGTATTATTTCTTATGGTACGCTTGATAATATCTCCAAACATATCCATACCATAAACCCCTATTACAAATGGCGATGTATTACTTGAAAAACACGATTCAGGCCATGTAATAAATTTGACAAAATTGTAAATATACCCTGCTTTGACCTCATATTCAGTATATTGTTGAGAATAAAGTTTCCCCTTTGATGGTAGTAAAACTCCCAACACAAACAAAATGAATATTGTTTTAAGCAGCTTATTCATAACTTGTTAGCTCAAATACATTAATCTCAACACGACGTTTCAAACCAAAAATATCTTTAATATCTTTAAGTTCAGTGGGCGAATGATCGATTCCATGAGGTATTACTATTGCCCTTGATTTATCAACACCTAATCCCGAAATATGTTTTAAAACTGATTTTGCTCGTCTTTCAGATAAATGCAAATTATATGATTCTGCTCCTTGTGGATCAGTATAACCATGCAGTTCCACTCCTAATCTACTATTATTGTTCATTAAATCAGCTACTGACTTAATTACAGAATAAAACTTAGATGCAATAGCTATATCATTAACATCAAAATAGATAGTCTCTTTGAATACGATACGTCTGTCAGACTCTTTCGAATTTCGGAATTTTAATTTTGAATCGTCATCATCAGTGATTTTGGGCACTTTAATTCTTTGCTCATCAGTTTTTATGGGTGATACTGTTAACAACGTGTCGCTTTTGTAAATTTGCTCTGTAAGTGATTTCGAAGGATCACCTTCTTGGTAATATGTAGGAGAAACTACCACTTCATCATAAAGAGTGTTATGATCTAATATTGCCAAACTCAAACTATCTGTTTTTTCAATGGCTTCTCCAATTAAATCAAATAGTGCAGAATAATCCTTATCTGAAGAATATTGATTTTGATGTTTTGTTGAAACCATTTTGTCTAAATTCTCTAATCCAATGCTATCTGTTTGACATATGATATCTCCGATTAGTTGTAACAAATGATCATAGTTTTTTTGATCGTCATCACTGACATCAACAATTAAACTGTCGCCCAAATATGTTTTATAAATATCGTAGAAAGTATTTCTAACTTTCAGGTTTTCACCAACACGCTGATTTTGAATTTCAATTGACTCAAGAAGCACCTCTTGATACAATTCATAAAAATATTTTTGTTCAGGGATAAAAACACTAATCAATTGTGGTAAAAACCCATCGGCTTCAATATAAATATCATAGTTTCTTCCGGGAGGGAATATCATTAAATATTTGCCAGTAAACTCATCGGGGCTATATGCATATTTTATTCTCTCCTTTGTTTCATTGTCGTAAACTTTAATTTTAGCTTTGTGTGGTT
>DAOSIN010000025.1:0-11326 GCA_035366675.1 Salinivirgaceae bacterium
AAGGAAGAAATTGCTTTTATGTACTCTTGCTTCTATAGATGATCCCAAATACTTCAGGGCTATCGAAACATTTAAAGAAAATGCACCAGAAGAGTTGAAAGATTGGACAACTTTAGCTCTTCAAGAGAGTAAAATGTTGTTAGAGTCATCGCTATTAGATACTAAACAGCTGTATATCAGTACAGGACTTGGAGGCAAAGGCGAATCTTTGCGATTTTTTGCTGCTATTATAAACAAAACTGGCACTCCTTTTGACAGTGCGCAACGCGAAATCATCGAGAAAGAGTTTGACTTTCAGTTCAGACAGCAAAATGGCGAAATTGAAGAGATTGAGTTCAACGATAAGTATGCTCAAATAATGTGTCTTTTACCTTTAGAACTCAACGTCGGAGATGTCGTAAAAGGAGCTGTCAAAGAGTGCAATACATACGGCGGATTTATCGAGAATAACTTTTTGCTTACAAACGTTAAAAAGTTAAGTACCGACGAAATAAATCAATTACTTGAAAATCCGAAAATGGACGATGAGGAAGATGATGACGAGCTGTATATGGATGACTTTGATATTGAGGAAGAATAGGCAATTAGCAATGTGCAATGAACAATTGAGTTAAAAGCGACGCACTGAGCGTAGCCGAAGTGTTAAAAGTTTGTAAAGCGGTGCACTGAGCGTAGCATTTCGACAGGTTCAATAATCACCGAAGTGTTGAAAGTAGTTGGAATACAGAACACACAGATTAGACTGATAATCACAGTTTAATGTTGGGGCGACCTTTGTGGTCACACAAATCTTAATGATTCAATGTTGTTAATTAGCTAACAGCCAAATGCTTCCAATTTTTATTTTTTTATTTTGACAACAAATCCAAGGTATATTCAAGCGCTGTGTCTTTTCCCTCTAAATAATCTTCAGCAGACTGACGGACTAAATGGTGAGGTTCTATACCAACTCCCTCCATCGGAAAGCCTTGTGGGGATATTTGCATTTTCTTGCGCGTAGGTATTCTGAAAACAACGCCATGCGAAGTCTGAAATTCACGCGGTCTGTTTCCTGTATCTCCGCCTGTGGGTTCGCCAATTACAGTTACGTTTCCACTCTCTTTCAGGTCTATAACAAAATTTTCAGCAGCAGAAAATGTTGCGTTCCCTATTAATAAATAAACTTTCCCTTTGAAGGCTTCTTCAACAGGCTCTAATTGTTGACCAGAGACACAAGCCGTTTGAGGTTTTGCGATAAAATATTTTGCAATTTTTTCACTCGTACCACTGTTCCCACCACCATTTTCACGCACATCAATTATTATATATGAAGCATTACTCAAACTTGGATAGACTTGTTGGAATTGTGGAAAAATACGATTTCCGCCCATAGTTATAATCTTAAGATAAGCAACACTGTCATTCAACATTTTTCCAATAACATATAGTGTGTCTCTGTCTGATTTTAAATCTTTATACAATGGAATAGTAACATCTGATTCACCCTCTGCATTCCGAATTTTAAAGGTACGAACCGTATCCGTATAGCTGGTAAAAATGTGATATTTCAATTTTGTAAGTCGGTGTTCTGGAGTTGATGACTCTGCAAAAGGTTTCTCTGCAACCAACCACTCACCAATAGGAATGTTATTAATGGCTACTATCTCATCTTTAGGTTTAATTATTGTTGGATTTAACTCCTTATTTATCACGCCGTCCACAAAAACGCGATTATCTATAATCGTTGCCCAATAGTTACCTTTGTAGCAATAAAAATTTACAGATGTATGCCCGTTTTGTAATTCAGCAAAAAACTGAGCTAATAAATTGGTGTATTCGATTGAACTTTGAGCATTTTCCACCTGTTTAGCATATTTCTCAACTAGTTTATCAAAATCTATTCGCTGAATAACAAAAGAGTTTGTTCCTTTCAGTATTTTACAAACTTCTTCAAAATCGCTCACTCGCTCACTTTCCGAAAGATTAAGTTCATTCATATACAACCAAGGATATGACTTTTGTTGATATGCAATTTTCAAATAAACTAATAAGCCCACTAAAGATAACACGAGCACACCTATTATGATAAAAAACCACTTGAGAATTTTCTTTATTGTTTTTTTCATGGTTGTTATTTTTTTAACTTTAATACACTCTGAAACCGTGATAAATTGTCACGGTTTCATTACTATCAGCTTTTGAAATTATCACTACCCCTCAGCCGGTGTTTTCAAAAACTTTACAAATCTTTTCCAAAAACGAACCACTTTTTTCCGCTCAATAATTCCCCATACAATTAGTCCTGCAAGTATGATAAGCGCAACAACACCAAGTGCTTTAATCCATGCAATCATAAGATTATTGCTATGCAATAGCTTAGTATGCTGTTCAGGTGTGGCAAAAGATAGTTTCGCTATTTCAGCAATCTTTGTTAGCATCCTATTGGGAATAGTGCCTTTTGGAATATCTATATGACACGCTATACACGAGTTTTTACGAGTCAGTAAATCGCGTTGCGATTGTGTTAGCGGTATAGAGGTGGGCCAGTGAGTATCAATGGTTTGCACCTGTTGTCCGTCTGGTGTTAGTAGTCGCATAAAATCCCCGTGTAACTCGCTTATGGCAGCTATTTGTACCTGTGTATATTTACTAACATTATTCCCTTCAGCATCAACCACATCAGCGTAGCGAGGTGTACCCGGTGTTGCGTCATAAATTCCTCCATCAATGCCGTATCCTGCTGCAACAGGGTTTCCATGACAATCGACACACTCTCTTGATTTAAGGGAAGTTGTATGTGGATTAAGTGGAGCCAACTCTATAGCGTCGTAACCCTCTTTTGTTTTGGCTACATGGTTCCACACAACGGTTTCACCATCTTTGTCAATCACCGTGCTAACTGTTTGAATTACACCAACTAATGGAGAAACTCTTCCCTCTCCATTGACACCTAATGGAGCGTTCTCCCAGCGGATATGGCTGTAATCGCCGTAAGTAGGTGCACCAGGTTGCATTGCAAACTTTTGATGATAATCTGCAGTTGTGCCATCCTTTCCGTAGAGTTGTGGCGAGCGTAACCAGTCTGTAGATGATTTGGAGTAGTCAATCACGTATCTATATCCGTAATATTGTGGCATCCATGTAGCATGACAAGCATAGCACTCCAATTTTTCAATGTGTTTGGTGCTAACCATTGCTACTTTGGCATCTATCGGATTTTTCCAACTCTTATTCTTTGCTATCTCTTTTAGTGTGATAAGTTCAAATTCATTGTTGCTTCCATCAGAGTGCACAATAACTCTGTCACCACGCCTTACCACGTTGCCTAACGGATTTCCTCGCGCCGATAGCAAATAGCCGTCCTCTTTTGGATAAGTGATACCAAACTCTTGGGTAACTTTAAGTGGCTCATCGGCTACTCCTCGGGCTTGCTTCATATCTAATGTTTTACCAAACTCGTCGCCGTAGCCCAATGGAAGTTCCCATGGATAGTGAGTGGGCGTTCCGTGACAGTCGGCGCACTCAATCTCTATCGCACCCAAAGAGGCAACATCAATATTTCCATTACCATGTATGCCGATAGTTGTATGGCAATCCTGACACAGAAGTCCGTTAACCATTTTGCCATCTTTTTCTATTTTTCGGTGAACATCGCCCTGCATATATTTAAAAACGTAACCTGCATTGGGTTTTTGCGGTAATCCTTTCTCATCGAAAGGACCTTTATTATAAGAGGATTCCAATGGCATAAACCCTTGGTAAGAGTGACCAATTCTACGTCCGCCGGCATGGCAAGCGGCACATGTAGAGACTTGTACACCACTTAATATATGGTCATTAAAGTTGATGCTCGACTTTCTTGTTCCTTGCATAGCGTGTACCATCAAGTGTCCGGGTTTGTTTTTGGGGATTTCGGGGTCTCCTCCCTCATAATAGCCCTCATTGCTGTAAACACTGTGACAAGCTGCACAACCCATTCCCCGATAATGTCCTCTGCCCTGATTTCCTTTATTGCTCAAGTGACAAGCATTACAGTTGCGCAGGTAGGTAAATGCTGCAAGCTCTGGGTTTGTCTTTATATCTTCGGCAGAAACAGTGGGAATCTCTTTTAGTTCAGATGGGAACTGTCCTGGGAAAGTAGCTGCCATCTCTTTCATGTAATCAATGTATCGTTGAGTGCCAAAACGGGGTGTTGCTCCGTCTGTATCAACAAGTGTGCTGTTGGCATAAATGTGGTCGTAATTTTCGGTGCCAATGCCAAAGCTCCACGCAATTGCTTTCATCTTGCCTGCATCGCTGTTCATCATTGATAGTCGAACATTATAGACATGATCCTCATGACACTGTCCACAAGTATTTTCATTTACTTGCAGCGCTGCGGGAACAGGCGTAAACGCAGCCAACAAACTTCCTTTGGGTACTCCGCTGTGTGCTCTGTCTTTATTGTGCAATTCTGCTGGTGTGCCTCCGTGACAAACAACGCAACCGTTGGGATCGCCAAGCGATGCGCCTTTTTCTAATATCTGCTGCATCATTTTTGAGCCGATAGGACGTGCTGGTTCTATCCCCTGATGACAGGCTAGGCAATACTTTCCTTCGGCAGGAAACGGCATGTCTGCTGCACTTTGCGATATATCAGGATGCACATAATGCTCCGACAGGTCCTGTGTTGATTGTCCACTATCTGCACGTGACTCGCCGATAAGATTGGCATAATAAGCTAATATCCAGCCTCCTATAAATAAAACAAAAACCATTAATAGTAGGCTGCCTATTTTTCTTTTTCGTGTCTTCTTATTTTGTTTCGACATAATGCATTCTTTTAATATATTTGTGCAATATCACTATTTTTTTTCAAATAAACATTTAAAACTAAAACTTATTAATAAATCTTAATAAGATTATCCACAATAAATTCATTTAGAAAGCGATACTAAAATTAAAACATTATGAATAGAATTTTCACATTTTTCATTGCACTCATTTCAACCACTTTTATAGGTTATCTGAGCTGCTCGTCTCTGATGGCTCAAACAGCTAACCAAGAAACATCTACCGTCGATTCTTCCGCGCAAGACACAAAACAATCGGTGGATGTTGCACTACACCTGCGCCCTGCTTATCACGCACAATTCGCAGGAAAACCCATGGAATTTGATGATGGCTCATTCCGTTTCGACCACGTAATGATTGACTTTGCAGGACAAGTTGTCCCAAAACTCTCTTACAAATACTTACAACGATTAAATAAGGTTTCACCGATTTTTTTAAAAGAGAACTTGCCTTCCTCGATCGATTACGCCTATTTAAAATATGCGTTTAACGAACAGTTTTATATGATCGCTGGAAAACAAGCCCTTTCCATTGGAGGTTTCGAGTACTACAAATACCCTGTAGAAGTTTATGATTACAGCGGTATAATAAATAGTGTAACATGTTATCTTACTGGTACACAGATAGCGTACGCCCCGACAAAAAGTCAAGAGCTAACCTTTCAGGTTCTCAACAACCGTATGGGTACTTGGGAAGAAGCCGTAGGAAGACCACAGGTAGGCTTACAGATTGAGGCACCCACCGTGCCACTATACTATTCGCTTGGCTGGAATAGCAACTATTTCAACAACGCTTTGCAACTTCGTTATGCTGTAAACTATACTTCACCTGCAAAAAACAAAACACTCTTTATGGTAAGCGGAGGACAAAAGTTTCAATCAGGTCCTTTGAGCATCTATATTGATGCTTTCTACCAACGCTCAGAAATTGATTATCTTGGCGAAATTAGAAAACTGACAGCTGATCCGATAAATATTGTAGAGTATGTTGACTATCTTTCGGTGCTTGGCGAAGTGAATTACAGATTTCATTCCAAATGGAATATTCTTTTGAAATGTTTTTACAACGATTTTTCTACTTATAAATCAAGTGGTTATTTAGACAAAGGCAGTTGTCTGACTTCGTTGAATTATCAAGCTGGTATTGAGTACTATCCTTTAGAAGATGACAATTTGCACTTCTTTTTTACCTCAACATTTAAACAATATAGCGAATCAAAAATGGCACAAATTACCACGCCTGCCGATGAACTCAGGCTCTCGGTTGGATTTATTTATCGAGTCCCTGTTCTCTCACTAAAGCGTTAATTTAACACAGACGTAATGTAAAACGTTATTTATGGAAAAAGCCAAACGCTACCTCTCATCATACAAAACAACGATAGTCTTGCTGCTGACTTATGCGGTAGCAATGGCTATCGCAACATTTGTTGAAAAGGATTACGGAACAGAAGTGGCAAAAAGGTGGGTCTATTACTCCCCCGCTTTTTTCTTCTTGCAGTTTTTGTTAGTGCTTAATTTTATTTTCGCTTGGGGAAGATACGGCTACTTAAAACAGAAGCGTTGGGCACTTTTAACCGTGCATTTGGCTTTTGTTGTGATTTTGTGCGGAGCATTAACGACGTATCTTTTTGGTAAAGAGGGCACTGTACATATTCGCGAGGGAAGTAAAACCGACGAAATGATTGTCCGCACAGGCGACAAGGTTAGCATTGAGAAGTTGCCGTTTGTGTTGGAACTGACCGATTTTCGCCTAAATCGCTATCCCGGTTCGGCAGGTCCTTCATCATACGAAAGCGACCTGTTGGTGCATATTGACGGTGAAGTGCAGGAAGCTAAAGTGTTTATGAATAACGTGTTAGACGTAAAAGGATACCGATTTTTTCAAGCCTCGTATGACCAAGATGAGCTTGGAACAATCCTATCGGTAAACCAAGATGTGGCGGGCAGAACTATAACTTACATAGGTTACTTTTTGCTTTTCTGTGGATTTATACTCGGCTTTATAACAAAAAACTCTCGTTTTCGGCAATTAAGCCATCGGCTTAAAAATTTACGAGAAGATAGTAAACACCTTATTTTTAGTTTGTTATTCTTGTTGATTAGCTCAACTACTATACAAGCACAACCCACGGATAACGAATGGAATATTACTATTCCACCGGAGCATGCAGCTCAGTTTGCTGCATTGCCAGTGCAATCGGACGGTAGAATTATGCCTCTGCATACACTTTCATCAGAAATAGTGAGAAAAGTTTACAAGGAGCAAAAAATGGCACAATTTAGCCCCGAACAGTTTTTGCTAAGTTTCCTTGCATTGCCACGAGTGTGGATTAATGTGCCTTTTATCGCAATAGATAATAATGAAATCTCATCATTCTACGGTTTACCCAAAAAATACGCTTCTTATGTTCAGTTTTTTGATGAAAATGGTAATTATAAGTTGCTTAATCAGATGCAAAAGATTTACGGGAGGTTTCCTGCTGAACGTTCAACAACCGATAAGGACATGATGAAATTAGATGAGAGAGTCAACATTGTCTTTCAGCTATTGGACTACAGTCTGTTACGAATTTTTCCCGACCCAAACGATGAGACACACACTTGGTATCCACCGAACGTTAATCCGTCTATTTTTCCAAAAGAGGATTCTCTGTTTATTGCCAACTCTTTCAAACAGTATCTTGTTGAAGTTAACAACTCGCT
The DNA here is from genome assembly GCA_035366675.1 of Salinivirgaceae bacterium. GTDB lineage: Bacteria > Bacteroidota > Bacteroidia > Bacteroidales > Salinivirgaceae > JAAYQU01. Next base: position 7,518 of record DAOSIN010000025.1, read on the forward strand.
ACAAAGTGGAGAATGGAGCAAGCCCGGACAATTACTTGACAAAATAAAAGAGTTTCAGTTGAAAAACGATATTGGAGCGCATATTGACGATGGAAAGATAAAAGCAGAAATCGGCTACAATAAACTGCGAATTTTCGACCGGTGTAAGTTGTTATACTTTATTTTAGGAGGTTTACTTCTTGTTTTTGCCTTTATGCAATTGCTTAAAAAACGAAAATGGGAGAATGTCGGGATTAAGATTTTGACTATCGCTATCTGGTGCATTTTCTTATTTCACGCTTTCGGCATGGGAATGCGCTGGTATATAGGTGGTTATGCGCCATGGAGCAACTCCTACGAGACAATGGTGTATGTAGCTTGGGCAACAGTTTCGGCAGGAATTATCTTTGGCAGAAAAAGTGCCATTACAATGGCGTTAGCAACGCTTTTCGGCGGGATAATTCTGTTTGTTTCAGGATTAAACTGGATGGATCCAGAAATAGGGACGTTGGTACCTGTGCTTAAATCGCCTTGGCTGATGTTTCACGTGGCAGTTATAGTGGCAGCTTACGGTTTCTTTGGTATTGGCTTTTTATTGGGAATTGCTAACCTTTCTTTGATTGCTTTTGCAAAAAAGAGCGAGTTAATTCGCTTCAGAATAAAGGAGTTGAGCATAACAAACAATATGGCTCTGCTTGTAGGGCTTGCGCTAATGACTATCGGTACATTTCTCGGAGCTATCTGGGCAAATGAGTCGTGGGGACGCTACTGGGGCTGGGACCCAAAAGAGACTTGGGCACTTATAACAGTTGTGGTTTACACCATTGTAACACATATTCACTTAGCTAAAAATCGCAATAAAATTTGGCTTTTCAACCTTTTATCAGTACTTGCATTTGCCTCGGTTTTGATGACCTTTTTCGGTGTTAATTATCTGCTTAGCGGCATGCACTCATACGGAGTAACAGAGGGAGTCTCCGCAGTATTTATCTATATCGTTCTTGCTTTTGTGGCTGTAAGCGTGTTGGGTGTTATTTCTTATCGGAAGAGACATCTGATGAAAAGCAAATAAGTCGTAATAATCAACAAAACCTTTTTAATTTATTTAGCACCACCTACAACAATTACAATTTCGCCTCTAGGGGTGTTGGCAGAAAAATATTCGATAAGCTCGGATAGGGTTCCACGTTTTATCTCCTCATGCAACTTGCTTATTTCACGGCATATAGCAGCTTTTCTATGTTCTCCAAATACCTCTTTAAATAACTCGAGAGTTTTAACAAGGCGGTTGGGAGATTCGTAAAAAATCATAGTACGCTGTTCACTTTTAAGCATCTCTGCTAATTTGTTTCTCCCTTTTTTTTGAGGTAAAAACCCTTCAAACACAAACTTATCGCAGGGTAGTCCACTACTTACAACAGCTGGAATCATTGCAGTTGCGCCGGGCAGGGTAACTACCTGAATATCATTACTAATTGCTTCACGTACCAACAAAAAGCCCGGGTCACTAATACCGGGTGTTCCTGCATCGGAAATCAAAGCTAATGTTTCACCTTGCAACATCTTATCTATCAATGATGTTAACATCCTATGCTCATTAAACTTATGAAAAGATATCAAAGGTTTTGATATTGAGTAGTGTTTCAACAATATCCCACTCGTTCTAGTATCTTCAGCAACAACAGCATCAACTTCTTTGAGAGTTCTAATTGCTCTTAATGTAATATCCTCCAAGTTACCTATTGGCGTGGGTACAACGTAAAGCATAGTCTATTGTATATATCGGCGATAAACGATGTCTATAAACATTTTAAAATTTTCTGAATCCTGGTCCCATGTAAAGTTTTCGCTCAAGAACTCAAATGCCTGTTCAAAATCTTCTAAATTATTTAACTTGTCAATTGTGTTAGCGTACAATTGAGCATCTCCTGCAAAAAGCTCACGAATAAAACCAAGTCTTTCGTTAATTTTTATGGCTTTATTAATATCGCTAACAGGCTTTTGCCCTAAAGATGATGCTCTGTCAGTGGTTCCCCCCGGCTGGCCCACCATTTCATTGAGCGAGAAATTTTTATCGATATATTGATCAGCCAGTGTTTTGCGGCTAACTCCACCATCCTTTGTTGATTCAACTTTTGTTTGCTTTTCAACTTTTACCTGAACTTGCTTAACAGTATCTGACTTTGACACTTCCGGTTCTTTTACTACTTTTTCAGCTGGTTCTGATTTTTTGACCTCAATAACTTCTGCTTTTTTTTCAATGACCACTTTATCAGATTTTGATTCAGACTTATTTTTCTCAACTATAGGAATATCCGTTTTTTCATCACTTGCTTTATGAGTGATAATCGCCTCTGTTGACTTTTTTACAACTGTTTTAGAATCATCTTGTAAATTATCTTTTCTATTTTCTTCCTTATCGATTGATGCTTTTGGTTTATTTAAGTCATTATCAATAGCTGCCGAATTGCTTATTTCCATAATTCGGTTCAACAAATTCTCAATTTCGTTTGACAAACCCGTTATTTTCGATTTAAGAATTTGTACCTCGATTTTACTTAAACAGTACCCTGGTTCGAGTATCTCTGCAATATCTTTCAAATCGGAAATATCCCGTAACAAAATAGTTTTTAACGATTCTATTTGCATGTTATTAATCACTAAGTTATTTTTATATCAAATTTTTGCAAATTTAATGATGTTTAAATCAATTAACAAGAGCATAAAAGTACTACAAAAAAGAGTCATTAGCCACACAATATCGTAGAATTAATATTAAAACAATAAAAAGTTAATTTACAATATTTGAATTATGATGTTTTTTAACGATATTTGAAGGTTATAAAATGTGACTTTTCAATTTTTTGAAATCAAAACAAAACGATATGGCGGCAAAGTTTTTCAGAAACCTAAATATCAACGGACAGATGTTGATTTTTGTATTAGGGACTACAATGTTGATTTTTATACTTTCAATTGTGTATGTCAGCTACAGTTCACGGCAGATGGCATATAATGAAGCTGTAACATTGGTAAAAAACGTTTCTAAATCATCGGCTTCACAAGTAGAAAAAGAGCTTAATAAAAGCATGGATGTTGTCCGAACTTTAGCACAAGCGTATAGCGTTTACAACTATTTACCTGAAGAACAGTGGAAAGGATTGTTCATAAAAATGTATGAAAATGTTTTTAAAGACAATTCACAATTTTTTAAACTTTGGGACAGCTGGGAACTAAAAGCTATAGATTCAACATATACAAAAGATTACGGAAGATACGTTGTCACTTACTATCGTGAAAACGGCAATATTAGGCACCAAACAAATCTAAGAAGTTTGGATGGTGATCCTACAATATATGCAAAAATCAAAAAAGAAACTACTGAATTGATATGGGAACCTTACTGGGACGTGTTTTCTGAAGATGTCGGCACTAAAAAATTTATGACGTCACTTTCCGTACCAATGATAATTGATGGAAAATATACTGGTATTGTCGCTGTAGATATCACTATGGATAAAATTCAGGAAGATGTTGAGAAAATAAAACCCTTCGACGAGAGCTACGCTTTTCTCTTATCGGCTGAAGGAGTGTTTGTTAGCTATCCTGATAAAGAATTCATTGGAAAAACTTTTGCCGCTCAAATGCCTGAAATAGAAAGTAAATACAACATTACCGACAAAATTAAACGTGGTGAGAATACAGATTTGGTGTTGCATGATCCGCTGACTGGCAAAAATGTTTTAATGGTTTTTAATCGTGTTCAAATAGGAAAAACTACCACACCTTGGTCAATTGCAATTACGGTTCCAATTGAAGTTATAATGAGC
>DAOSIN010000026.1:0-11322 GCA_035366675.1 Salinivirgaceae bacterium
GATGTTCCAAGTATGGCACGACTTTCAGGCTTCGGCTCAGTTTTATAAGATTTATCTATCTCTGGTACAAGCTCATGAGCAATAAAATCAACAAAACGATCATTACAATCATATTCGTTTACAGAACGATTTTCTTCTAAGTTATCGGGGTTGCGAGAGTCAATAAAAACAGCTATCAATGGTTTTAAAGTACTGTCGGCTATCATGTTATCCAAAATAGCTATCATGTTGCCCAACAGTGGATTAGAATACTCGTGACCATCGGTAACATAAATAACTGGTATATTTGTTTGAGTTTGATAATTGTGTGGCAAATATACCTGATAATTAATCTTATAATCAAGATTTGTTTCGTTGCTTAAAATTGTTTGAACATCTGTAAGTGTGCCTTTTGGAATACCAGTTTTTTCAAAATTGTATTCAGAAGCCTCCCAGTATGGCATTCTTAATTCTGAGATTGGACCAAGCAAGTTGTTTTGAACTCTTGTGTTTAATGGATCAAGAATTAATTCACTTTTATTAACTGATATTTTGTAGTCGAAACGAGCATCGTCAGGGAAATTTTGTTCCAATATCCACAAATCAGTGCCACGTAGTTTTTTAGCCTCATACTTTTTGTTGCCAACCGACCATTGATTGAAATCGCCTGTGAATGCTACATTTTTTGCCTTCCCATAATATATAAACATTACCGAAGTGTCTTTTGCAAAAGGTATCTCTTGGTTCGACTTTAAACTATCAAGAAATAAATTGATTAAAGAATCGCGGATTGCCGATTTGTTAATTGAAGCCAAATCATCTATTGTGGTTTTGAATTCGGCGTAACTGTCAAACTTTTTATATGGGTTGTTATCCATATAATATTTGCTATTGTCTGGTTTACAGCTGAATAGCAATACAGAAAACGCAAGTATGATTTTAAAATATTTCATTGTCTCTTACTTAAAAGTTGAATATGCAAATATAGCAAATTACTATTTATATGGTTTATAATTTTTTACTGTCTGCTATGCGTTGTTTGAAAATGAGACCAGTTCAATTTGGCACACGTGTGTGCCAAATCTTTCCATTCTGAAAAAGTCATGTAAAACTGTCTGTAATCTCGCAACGTTAGTGGACTGTAGCCTTTCCCAGCTCTGCTGATAAACGGTTTATAATTTCCTTACCATAATCGGCTCTGTCTCTGCCTTCTTGTTCTTGTTCAACAATGCGTCTTCCGATTTGCCAATAAGCTTCAATCATTGAAAATGCTGTTGCAGAGTATGCCTTTTGTCTCACCTGCGCAAGAATCTGTTTAATATCTTCAATAAATTGATTATAACTCATATCCAAAATCTTTAAATAAGTTTTTCAACTCAGTTCGCGATTTTTTCCTACCATAAAGATATAGATTTTTCAATACCAAACACCTCGAAAGATTATAAAGTATGAACAAGGAACATAGATTAATTGCTTTTAACTTTATGTGAGACGCCACAATGTGACGCCTCTACAACATTCTTATATTCAATTGTTCACTTCGACTTCGCTCAGTACATCGCATTGCTAATTAGTAATTGAATAAAGGGTTGAAGACATTTCTCCAACCCTTTATACAGCACAATCGAAATCTTATTTACACATTTTTTACGATATCGTATAATAGTCCAAATGTTCTTTAATTCTATCTGCCTGATTATTTAATAAGTTTGCCGTATTTAGTAAGGTGTCGTGTGAATGTGCATTTTCCTGTGTTGCAACGTTGAGTTGTTGAATGGCGTTGTTAACTTGATTCGCACCATTTCTTTGCTCCATACTTGCTGCAGCAATCTCTTCAATCAATCCACTAGTTTTGAGAACCTGCTCTTTAAGTTCCACAATCAAAGATGAGGATTTTTGAATAGCTTCGACTCCTCCATTTGATAGTTCAATAATCTTTTCAGATGCTACCTTACTACGTTCTGCCAATCTGCGAACTTCTGCGGCAACTACGGCAAATCCTTTACCATGTTCGCCTGCTCGTGCTGCCTCAACAGCAGCGTTTAATGCCAAAATATTGGTTTGAAACGCAATTTCTGTTATAACACTGATTTCATCAGCAATTGTGCGCATTACATTTAGATCTTTTTCTGAGGCATCGCCAACTTCATTCATATGTTGTGCTAACATTCGAGAAATTTGACCAGCCTGATTTGCAGAATCTGAATTTTGCTCAATTGTTGAAACCATCTCTTCCATTGATGAGGAGATTTCCTCAACATTGGCAGCGCTTTCTGTGGCTCCACTTGAAAAATTTTGAGATAAATTATGCATATTCTCACTCTCTTTCAGTAATAACTCAGTCTCTTTCTGCAAATCATCTATCATTGAAGCCAATTTTTTCTGAAGGTTTTCTGTAGCACTAATCAGCATGCCAAAATCAGTATCCTTAGCAATACCTGTGCTTGGTATTTTTACGTTTTTATCAATTTCTCCTTCCGACAAGGCTTTAAGAATTTTTACAACATTTCCAAGGGGCGTTACATACCTTTTGGCAACAAATCTAATGCAGATAAAACTTACAGTGACGTTTGCCAACAACAGGATGATTTTATACACAAATGTATCGGGAAAAACTGTAAATTTTAACGTAGATGTTACAGCAATAAAAACCAAATTAAAGCCCATGCTACTCCAACTGATACAAAAAACGACTTCTTGAAAAGGAGTTTTAAAAAGACAGGGGCTACAACAACTGTAACAACAACTGATAGTGAAATTAAAATTAATGCTTTCATGACTTTATATGTTAGACATTGTATGAAACGAAAAATCGTAAAATCGCCTACACTGAGTGTTGGAATAGAGACAAGACTATTCGTTTCATACGTTAATTATGTTATTTAAATTGTTATTTAGCTGGCTTAAGTTCAACAGTAAAGTGACGCATTATAGGTTCTTCGCGAGTAATAATGTATCCACGAGTGATAGTTTCACGACGGTCATAAACGTTTTTCAGTGCAGCAGCAATTACGTCCATATGATTGTTCGTATAAGTGCGGCGTGGAATAGCAAGACGCAATAGTTCTAATCTGGGATAGCGATTTTCGCGTGTAACAGGGTCACGGTCAGCAAGCATTGCGCCAATTTCCACACCACGAATTCCTGCTTCCAAATAAAGCTCGATACCTAATGTCTGAGCTATAAACTCTTCCTTAGGCACGTTTGTCAATACTTTTTTAGCATCCACGAAAATAGCGTGTCCGCCTGCAGGACGTTGATACGGAATACCATACTCATCTAATTTTCTACCCAAGTATTCTACTTGTTTGATACGAGTTTCCAAATAGTCGAACTCTGTTCCTTCGTCCAATCCTACAGCAAGGGCATTCATATCGCGTCCACTCATACCACCGTAAGTGACGAATCCTTCGTTCATTATACAGAATTTTTGACAGTTTTTCCATAGCTCTTCCGATTTGAAAGCTACGAAACCACCCATATTTACAATAGCATCTTTTTTAGACGACATCGTCATGATATCAGCATACGAGAACATCTCTTTTACAATCTCTTTCACAGTTTTGTTTTCGTAACCTTTCTCGCGTGTTTTGATGAAATAAGCGTTTTCAGCAAAACGAGCAGAGTCCACTTGCAACAAAACGTTGTATTTTTCACACAATTCCGATACACCGCGGATATTTTCCATAGAAACAGGTTGTCCTCCGGCAGTATTGTTAGTAACTGTAAGGATTACACATGGAATTTTTTCTCTTGGTGTCTCTTTTAATACTTTCTCAAGCTTTTTCAGATCTACATTTCCTTTAAAAGGGATTTCAAGTTGTGTGTCTGATGCTTCGTCAATAGTGCAATCTAAAGCAATAGCTCTTCTAAATTCGATATGTCCTTTAGTTGTATCGAAATGCGAGTTGCCCGGAAGTACATCACCTTCTTTTATAATAGTTGAATACAACACGTTTTCAGCTGCACGACCTTGGTGCGTTGGTAAGAAATAATCGAAACCAAGAATCTCTTTTATCGCATTTTTCATATTGTAATATGAACGTGCTCCTGCGTAACTTTCGTCACCAAGCATCATAGCCGACCACTGCTGGTCACTCATTGCACCTGTCCCAGAGTCTGTTAACAAGTCAATAAAAACTTGATCGCTTTTCAGGAAAAACAGGTTATACTTAGCTTCTTTAATCCATTGTTCGCGCTCTTCTCGCGTACTTTTTTTTATGTTTTCTACCATTTTAATGCGGTAGGATTCTGCAAAAGGTAATTTTGTCGACATAGTTATATTTTTATAAGTGTTTGCAAATTAAATAATTATACTGAAAATTGTTAAAATAGATTTGAGGAACGACACAATCTTTTGTGTCAAAATGTAGCTATTTTATGGGGAACCATCAGGTTTCTTAATATTGGTATAGCGGAATATTATTTTTGCTTCTATAAAACCAATCATCTCAAAGTTTTTTTTACAAAAGTAATAAATAAGTCAACTCTCTTCTCTTTTTTGCTGCTATAATTGTTAATTTTGTCTATATTTTCAATAATGAATGTTTATGTACAACCCTTCAACTAATTCAATGCGTGGATTTGCAAGTGATAATAGTTCAGGTGTTCATCCACGAATTTTGGCAGCTATGATAGAAGCTAACGAAAATCATGCCATTGGCTATGGAGAAGATTATTTTAGTCAAAAAGCCATAGAAACATTTCGCAATCTATTCGGCTCATCTACAGAGGTTTTCTTTGTGTTTAATGGTACAGGAGCAAATGTTTTGTCGCTAATGCAAGCCACAAAGTCCTATAGTTCAGTTATTTGTGCCGATACTGCCCACATTAATGTTGATGAGTGTGGTGCACTAGAACGTATTGCAGGCATTAAGTTGATTTCGTTACCAAATAGAAATGGGAAACTGTTTTGCGATGACATTGTACCTCATTTACATGGATTTGGTTTTGAGCACCATAGCCAACCAGGAGCGATAAGTATAACTCAATCAACCGAAATGGGTACGGTTTACACGCCCGATGAGATTCGTAAACTTGCCGATTTAGCGCATAAACACAATATGATTTTGCATCTCGATGGTGCCCGAATAGCGAACGCTGCAGCAACTCTCAATTTGCCTTTCCGCGCTTTTACTGTTGATTGTGGGGTTGATGTAGTCTCATTTGGCGGAACCAAAAATGGAATGATGATGGGTGAAGCGGTCTTGATATTTGACCCAAAATTAGCTGAGGGATTTAAGTACCGCCGAAAACAGTCAATGCAGTTGTACAGCAAAATGCGATTTGTAGGTGCGCAGTTCTTGGCTTATCTCACTGACGATTTGTGGTTAGAAAACGCTAAACATGCCAACGCTATGGCGCAAAAGTTAGTAAAAGCGATTTCAGATATTCCACAAATTAAAATCACAGTTCCTGTCGAAGCAAACGGAGTTTTTGCAACTATTCCCAAAGAGTGGATAGAACCATTGTGCGAGAAATACTTTTTTTACACATGGAACGAAGATATTTCTGAGGTACGCTGGATGTGCTCGTTTGATACTACTGAGCAAGATATAGATTCGTTTGTGGAGTTGCTTAGGGAGTTTTCAAAGCGTCAGTAAGTTATGTACAATAACGGAGAGCGGTTTTACAGATATAGTCGGTATTTAGAACAGAAATTCGGAACCAAAGTTCAGAAGTTGTCCATTAACGTAGGATTTTCCTGTCCAAATCGTGATGGAACAATCGACACCGAGGGTTGCATTTACTGTAATAATCAGAGTTTTACGCCAAAATACTGCACTTCTTCAACTTCAATAGCCGAACAAATAGATAAAGGTATCAAGTTTTTTGAACGCAAGCGAAATTACTCCTATTTGGCATATTTTCAGTCATACACCAATACTCACACCGATCCAGAAACGCTATATAAAATGCTGTTAGATACGGCTGAAAATCAAAATATTGTGGGAATTATTATCAGTACGCGACCCGACTGTGTGAGTAATGATATTTTAGAAGTATTGTTGAAAATCAACAACTTAAAGCCGTTAGCAGTTGAGTTTGGCGTAGAAAGCACACTAAATCGTTCTTTAGAGTTGCTAAATAGAGGACATAATTACCAACAAGTTTGCGACTCAGTAAATCGGCTATCCGAGACAGGTATTGAAACAGGTGTTCATTTGATTTTGGGCATTCCCGGCGAAACGCGTGATGAGATGGTAAATCATGCCACTGAAATATCTAAGTTGCCTATTTCAACCGTAAAACTACACCAGTTGCAAATTATAAAAAACACGAAGTTGGCAGAGATGTATCGCAATGGTTCTCTGTCTGTTAAGCTATTTGATTGGCGTGAATATGTTGAGCTTTGTGCCGATTTTGTCGAACATCTCCGACCCGATATTGCAATAGAGCGTTTTGCCTCTCAGGCTGCTCTGGAGCTGTTAGAAGTCTCTGTTTGGAAAGATGTAAGAAGCTACCATATTACACACTTAGTTCAAAATAAATTGATTGAGCGAGATACTTTTCAAGGGAAATATGAAAGTAATATGACCGTAAACCGAAAAAAATTGTGAACATGTTAGATTAATAATTAGTTTTGTGACATTAATCTAATCTTAATCGCAGTATGCAAAAGAAGCATCAAAAAGACGACAGCCATCTAAATACGAGTTCGTTTTATGCAGATGTACGCCATATTATTGAAACAGCACAAGGAAATGCTGTTCGGAGTGTGAACTTTTGCCGTGTCCAGATGTATTGGAATTTGGGCAAGCGTATATTTGAAGAGGAACAACAAGGCAAAGAGCGCGCCGACTACGGTACATACCTTATCCGCGATTTGGCAAAGATGCTGGAACCTGAGTATGGGAGCGGATTTTCTGTGAGACAATTGGAGCAAAGTCGCCAATTTTACAGGACTTATCCAATTGCGAACACACTGCGTTCGCAATTGAACTGGAGCCAATACAGAAAGCTTATTCAGATTGACGATGCAGACAAGCGTGAATACTATGAACTTGAAGCCGCAAATAATGCATGGACAGCCCGCGAAACCGAACGACAAATCAACTCAATGCTCTATGAACGCCTATTGCTTAGCAATGACAAAGAAAGTGTACTGGCTGTCGCGCGCAAAGAACGTATCCCAGAACGACCAACAGAAGTTATCAAAGACCCTATGGTGCTGGAATTTTTAGGATTACATAAAGAAGCAAGCTATTACGAGAAAGACTTGGAAACTGCTATCATCACACATCTTGCAGATTTTCTGCTTGAAATGGGGAAAGGTTTTTCGTTTGTTGCCCGTCAAAAACGAATACTGATAGAAGATGATGAATTTTTTGCCGACCTGGTTTTTTATAACCGTTTGTTGCGCTGTTTTGTGATTATTGAATTAAAAACAGGAAAGTTAACACATCAAGATTTAGGTCAGCTACAGATGTATGTCAACTACTACGACCGTCATGAGAAAATGCCAGAGGAAAACTCTACTATCGGTATCCTGCTTTGTTCAGAAAAAAACGAAACCGTAGTAAAAATGACACTTCCAGAGGACAACAAAACCATACTTACAGGAAAATACCATTTATATTTACCCACTTCGGAACAGCTTATCAACGAGGTTAATGAAGTTAAACGGCTAATACAAAGAAAAAATCTTAATTCATAGAGACAAGTGCTACTCTGCAACCTTAAAATAACACATATTTTTGTAATTTGCTACAAATAATAAGGTAAACTACAGCTATTTACCAGTAAGCTACAACGGTCTAAATCATAAACTTAACTAAATTGTAATATCAATTGAGACACCTTGTAACATCTTAAACGTAAATTTGTGCTGAGTTTAAACCTAATTAACTGGACACAACATTTAGTGGAAATTTGTAAAGTGTTATGAAGAGAATTTTTATTGTACTTTTTGCGTTAACCGTGGCTAAGGCAAGTTTTGCCGATGTTGACACATTAACGGTTATGTACTACAATATCCTGAATTATGATGTTGACAAGTTGCCACATTACCGAACGATAATCGGTTATTTAAAGCCAGATGTTATTCTGCTAAACGAGGTAGTAGACGATGCAGCTTCTATTGCAATGCTAAACGCTATTAACGAAGTAGGCGTTTGTAACTATGCTAAAGCAAGGTTTACAGATGGTCCCGACAAGGATAACATGCTGTTTTACAATGCCGATAAATTGGTACTTGCATTAGAAGATAGCATACGCACAAGGTTAAGACTGATTAACAGATACTTACTTTACCACAAGAACATAGGTGTCGATACAGCATTTATGGACTTTTACTGTGCTCACCTGAAAGGCAGCTCTGGCGCGACAAACGCTATGCGCCGCTATAATGAAACAAAAAAGTTCACTAATTATCTTGAAAAGTTGCCCGAAAAAAGGAATGTTTTTTTTGGTGGCGATTTTAACTTTTATGATTACGAAACCGAACCCGCTTGTGTTTACCTGCTTGACAGCGGAGCAATTAAATTTTTCGACCCGATAAATAGTTTAGGGAACTGGCACGATAATCCAGAATTTGCAGCAATTCACACACAAAGCACAAGGACCGAAGCTTTTGGTGGAGGAGCAACAGGAGGGCTTGACGATAGATTCGACTTTATATTTGTTACAGAAGATATTCTAAATGGCTCAAATAAGGTAAAGTACGTCGAAAATAGCTACAAGGCTTTAGGTAATGATGGACAACGACTGAATATGAGTTTGATAGCCGAACCTCTTGCTGAAAATTTGCCCGACAGTGTCATTTTTGCCCTATACTATTCGAGCGACCATCTGCCTGTAGTTATGAAGATTGCTGTTGAAGTTGGTGGAATGTCGATTATGAAAAAACCCGACAAAAATTTAGGAGAATTGATAGATATAGAGGTTTATAACATAAGTGGAAGATTGATATATAAAGGAATACAAGAGAAAGCACCAAATATTGAAAACGAGATTTTATTGATACGCTATAACTATCAGTTTGGGGTTGTAAATGAGAAGACTGTGGGGTTATTTTGGAAATAATAATCAAAAACAGTTGTAAGGCTGCAATGAACAGAATAAAACTGTTATCTGAAATTGGGCAAAATCAGGGGCTTAAACTAAAAACTAGAAATTTAATTAAATCGTAATATATATTAAGGCATTTTATAATTTTTTAAAGTTATCTTTGTTCAAAATGGATGAATAATAGCAAAATTTTCAAATAGCTTAATTTATTTTAAACAAATGAAAAAAATATTGCAAATAATATTAGCTGTAGCTTTTGTGTTAAGCTTAAATACAGAGTGTTGGGGACAAGTAAATATTTCAGCAGGAGGCACTTATACGCAAAACTTTGATAGCCTGGGTACAAATGCAATAGCTACCTTGCCAACAGGTTGGAGGGTTGACAGAGATGATAATTTAGTTAGAACAGTTGGGTCTTATTTTAATGCTGATACCGAAACTGAAAAAAGTGGAGGAAATAACTTGCCGGCGTCAGGTGGTATTTACAATTTTGAAAATGGCAATTTCCCAAATGACAGAGCTGTCGGGGGAATGTCAAACAACAATAGCTTAAAATCCGTGAATATTTATGTGCAACTTAAAAATAGCGATGTTACGGACATTAATTCTCTCGCAATATCTTATAATGTTGAAAAATATAGAAGAGGAGCGAACTCTGCAGGTTTTTCAATTCAATTGTATTACTCTACAGATGGTACTAATTGGACAAATGCGGGAAACGATTTTTTAACAAGTTTTACCCAAGATGCTAGTAGTGGTGGCTACAAGTCCGCTCCCGGAGAAACAAAAACTGTAACACCCAGATTGCTTGCGCTTAGCCAATCATTGACAGAGGGAAATTCAATATATTTGGCTTGGAACTACTCAGTAACAAGTGGTACCGAAACTGGTAGTGCGCAAGCATTAGGAATAGATGATGTTAGTATTACTGCAAATGAAACTATTCCTATGATAGATGTAATTCCTGCAAGTTTATCGGGGTTTTCATACAATTTTGGTAGTGGTCCTAGTGACGAAAAGACTTTTTCTGTTTCAGGAACAGGCTTAACCACTAATATTTTGCTTACTGCACCAACAAATTACGAAATCTCTACAAGTTCAGGAACAGGATACACAAATTCAATAGTTTTAAATGAAAGCAATGGAATAGTCTCAAGTACAACCATATATGTAAGATTAAAAGAGGGACTTGTTACAGGAAGTTATGATAACGAAAATATTGCGATAAGCTATTTTGGGGTAGTATATAAAACTGTAGTATGCAGTGGAACGGTAAAGGATGGTATAAACTATTGCTACGAAGAATATTTTTCTGGATTTACAGCAGGTACTCATGCAATCCCAGATAATGAAGATGTGTCAGATTCTTTAGATAATTTTACAACCATTGCCGGATGGACAGGAAAGTATATATTTCAAGCTGGTGGTGAGATTAAATTAGGGGAAGATAAATTAAGAGGGTATATTATTACTCCAAGTTTAGATCTGTCTTATGGAGATGCAACCTTATATTTTGACGCTGCTTCATACAGTAGTGACAAAGATGTGGCAATAAAAGTATTTCATGCCACAAACGGCACTAACTTTGTTCAAGTGGGAACGGAGATAAATTTAACAACAAATTTTTCCTATCACCCCGTCCTAATAACAGGGGGCACATTTAATTCAAAAATTAAAATTGAGGCTAGCAAAAAAAATGATTGTAGGTTTTATTTAGACAATGTTAAAATTCAATGCACAGAGCCCAAAATATCCGTAATCCCTGATGCTCTGTCAGATTTGGATTACGATTTAGGTCACGGTCCCAGTGACGAACAGACCTTCTCTGTTTCTGGAACAGATTTAGCCGATGATATTTTGCTTACTGCACCAACAAATTACGAAATCTCTACAAGTTCTGGAACAGGATTTAGTAACTCGCTGAATATAAGTCAAAATAATGGCATAGTCGAAGCTACAACTGTTTATGTAAGATTAATATCAGGGTTAGATTTAGGCTCATACGTAGAAAATATTACCGTTAGTACTGCAGGGGCAGATGAGAAAACAGTTTCTTGTAGTGGATCAGTTAATTTAGCTCCTGTTACAAATTTAAGTTTAGTATGTAAATCTAACACAACTGCTGAAATCTCTTGGACAAGCCCCGAAAGCGATTATGATGGAGTTGTTATTGCGTTTAGGCAATCATCAACACTTGTACCGCATACTTTAAGCGGAGACCCTCCTGCAATAATTGCCAATTCCGTCTTCGGAAGCGGAACACAATTCGGCTCTACAGATCCAAAATCTTATGTAGTTTACAAAGGCACAGGAAACACTGTTGAAGTAAGCGGT
>DAOSIN010000027.1:0-11152 GCA_035366675.1 Salinivirgaceae bacterium
CCATCGAGCACAGTCATTAAAACATCCCTTATATATCCACAATCAGCTCTTGAGTTAGCCCAATTTTACACAAACGTGTGCAGCGTATATTTGCCTGAATTTTTAGTAGAACCTGGATTTTTGATAGGAGGATCGAGTGATCATGCATCATTTAATAACAATGGTTATATGGGAATTTTTCCCTTTGAAGATGTTGATAACCACAGCCCGTACATTCACACTGCAAACGACACAATCGGATTAAGTTATAATAACGAGCTAATGGCAACAATATTTACTAAAGCGACTTTAGCATCTGTTGCAACGATGTCGAATATGCGATTTCCTCCAAAAAATTTAGTAGCCCTGCCGTCAGACAATGTGGTTGAACTCTTTTGGGATTATGTAGTAGATATCTCTTGCTACAAAGTTTACAGAAACGGAACACTATACGATTCAGTAACAACCAATTATTTTGCAGATTTTGATGTTGTAAACGGAAGATTATATCAGTATTACGTCACTGCTGTTTTTTCTGATACAAACAAAGAGTCTGGTAAATCAAATACCGTTACTGTAAAACCAACTGTTCCTATGGTACCTCCTGTTGTTTACGATTTTGAAGGAGGTGTAGCTGGTTGGAATTTTGAAGGCGAATGGGGATTAACAACCTCAAGTTACTATTCTCCCTCAAATTCACTTACTGAAAGCCCTAACGGCAACTATGGCAATAATTTGAATGCTTCGGCAACCTTCGGACCCATTGGTTTAATGGGATATACAAGTGCTCAGTTTAAGTTTTGGACAAAATACGATATAGAAACAAACTACGACAATGTCTATCTTGAGATCTCTGTCAATGGAGCACAATGGACTAAAATAGAACAGTTTACAGGAACTCAAGCAACGTGGATGCAGAAAAGTTATTTGCTTAATGATTATCTAAACAAATCAATTTATATAAGATTCAGATTTATGAGTGATGCATCTGCGAATAAAGATGGAATATATATTGATGATTTTGAAATATCGGTAACAGGTAATGGGCAGATGCAACCTATAAAATTATATTCAGGCTGGAATGGTGTGTCAACATTTTTAACACCAATAAGTTCAGATATTGAAGATATTACACAATCTATTACAACTAATCTTGTTGTAATTCAAGATGAAACAGATTCGTACCAACCATCAACGGGTATTAATACATTAGGAAATTGGAATACCAATAGTGGATACAAGATAAAAGTCTCTAATAATACCTATTTTCGTATTGCTGGAAATAAAATAGAAGATAGAAGCGTAAACTTAAATCGAGGATGGAATATAATGCCAATCATTAGTGAATGTAATGTTTTTTGTGACGATTTTTTTGCTAATATTCCGTCTATAGTAGTAATAAAGGAGATAGGTTCAAGTGGTGTATATTGGTTTTCTAAGAATATTGCAACTTTATATTACCTACAGCCAGGAAAGGCATATTATGTATATGCTTCTGAAGACGTTACAATCACTTTCCCCGATTGCGAAGGGGATAAAACAGTGACATATTATAATGGTACAACAAGCTATCCGTGGGAAGTGGAAAAACCGAGCGGAAACTCACATATTATTGGTATTTCAAAAGAGGCTTTACAGGATTTTTCTGTTGGCGATAAAATAGGTGTTTTTAATACACATGGTAAGTGTGCAGGAGCAATAACTATTGGAAGTTTAAACTATAACACAGCATTGGTAGCGTTTGCAAAAGACACAATGGATATCAATTCAAATGGATTTGTTGATGGAGAATTATTGAAATATAGGATTTATAAAACGTCAACAAACTTAACCTATGACTATTCAGCAGAATATAGTTTTGATATGCCCGATTCGAGTAAATTTAATTCTGAGGGGATATCGTTTGTAACAAAGTTTAATGAGGGAGATATTAATGTCCTAAGCGTTGATTATAAGGTAAGTATATATCCAAATCCTATAAAAGAGTACCTGTTCGTAGAGTTGCCCAATGAAAACCAAGCTCTTGTTGAGATAATTTCTGTTTCTGGGCAAATCGTTCAAACTGAGATCATTAGAGGAAAAGCACAAATTGAAGTCTCCTCACTGTCCAAAGGTGTGTATTTTCTAAAAATAATGAACCAAGATCAAGTTATAGTGGAGAAAATAATCGTGCAATGAGCAATTAACAATGAACAATAAATCAATTGAATGTCAAGACTATGTAGAGACGGTGCATGCACCGTCTCTACTCGAAATCTGTGCTAATCTGTTTAATCCGTGTATTCTGTGTTCTATATCTTGTCCACCCAAATCTCAAATCCGAAGTTCCAATAAATCCGTGTAAAATCCGTTCAATCTGTGTCATCTGTGTTCCAAAAATCCGCTTTGCATTGAGCTTAGTCGAAGTGAAATCCGAATTCTCAAATCCCAAATCCGAAATCCGAAATTTCACGGCTCTATTTTGCAAAAAAAATGCCACCCATTTTGAGATGGCATTTTATGTGAAGAGTCGATTATTAGTCGTTAATGACTTCAACGTTAACGGCGTTTAAGCCTTTTTTTCCACGTTCAACATCAAAGCGAACTTTGTCGTTTTCACGAATTTTGTGGATTAAACCTGTTTTATGTACAAAAATATCTTCGCCACCTTCGATTGGTTTAATAAAGCCGAAACCTTTTGTTTCGTTGAAGAATTTTACTGTTCCTTCTCTCATGATTGTAATAATTAATTGTATTAGATAGTGTTAAAAAAGTTTCAAATTAATGGCTGGTAAAAACATTAACCGAAACTAATTGAATGTTAGTGGATAATGTTGCTTTGGACTGTTTTGCCAAAACTAGTTAATGAGAAAAGAAACCTAAGAAAAATAAATTATTCTGCTAAGAATCTTACTACAATTCCTAATTTTACTACCAAAATTTGTGACAAAGGTAAGGCAATTTTTTACGTTTCAAAATAATCATTAAAAAAATCGTAAAAATATTTTATCAAACAATTATGGTAAATAAGAATAAATTTCATAATTTTGCGGTTCTAAATAAAAAGGAATAATTTAATAATAATAGACTAATATGTATTTAACAAAAGAGAAAAAGGTTGAGATTTTTTCAAAGTATGGGAAATCAGAGAAAGACACAGGAGCAGCAGAATCGCAAATAGCTCTCTTCTCTCACAGAATTTCGCATTTAACTGAGCATTTGAAACAAAACAAAAAAGATTTCAGCACTCAAAGGGCTCTGTTGACTTTAGTTGGAAAAAGACGTCAGCTTTTAGATTACCTAAAAAAGAAAGATATTTCTCGATATCGGGCAATTATTGCTGAACTTAACCTGCGCAAATAAGATAAAAGGCAATGGAAATTGCCTTTTTTTTTAAAATAACAAAACATAAAACGGATACACAAAGTAAAGGGTAAAGTGAAAAGGAGCAAGGAAAAAGTACTTGTAACTTTTGTAGAGACGGAGCATGCTCCGTCTCTACTTTACCAACAGACAGCGCATGCGTTGTCTCTACTTTATAAACTTTTAACTAAATAAATATGAATATTATAAGAAAACATATCTCACTACCCGATGGAAGTGAAATAATTTTAGAAACCGGAAAATTAGCAAAGCAAGCCGATGGAGCAGTGGTACTCACATACGGAAAAACAATGTTGTTGGCGACAGCAGTATCGGCTCCTGACGCAAAAGAAGATGTTGATTTTATGCCCCTTTCCGTTGAATATAGAGAGAAGTTTGCAGCAGCGGGACGTTTTCCAGGAGGTTTTACGCGTAGAGAAGGTCGTCCGGGAGATTCAGAGATATTGGTAGCCAGACTTATCGACAGGGCTTTAAGACCATTGTTCCCCGATGATTTTCACGCAGAGACATTTGTTACCGTCGAGTTGATCAGTTCTGAAAAAGATATCTCTCCAGATGCATTGGCTGGATTGGCAGCATCGGCAGCTATCTCTGTTAGTGACATACCATTTAATGGTCCAATTTCTGAGTGTCGTGTTGCGCGTATAGATGGCGAATTTGTTATCAATCCAAAAACATCTGATTTAGAGCATGCTGACATAGATTTGATTGTTGGCGCAACCATTGAAAATATTATGATGGTTGAGGGCGAAATGAAAGAAGTTGACGAAATGGACATGCTTCAAGCTCTTAAAGTGGCTCATAATGAGATTAAAAAGCATTGCCAAGTACAAATAGATATGGCTAAAGAGCTCGGAATTGTTAAACGTGAATATTGTCACGAAGAGAACGACGAAGAGTTGCGTAAGAAAGTATGGGACGAATGTTATCAAAAAGCCTACGACATTGCATCTAAAGGAAATCCATGTAAAAAAGAGAGAGCTGAGGCTTTTGATGCTATTAAAGAGGAGTTTTTATCGCAATATACTGAAGAAGATGAAGTTAACGAGGTGCTTGTGGGACGTTACTATCAAGAAGTAGAGAAAAAAGCCGTCCGTGACTGTTTGTTAAAAGAACGTAAAAGATTAGACGGCAGAAAGTTAGACGAAATACGACCAGTATGGTGCGAAGTTGATTACTTGCCAGCAGCACACGGCTCAGCAATTTTTACTCGTGGAGAGACCCAATCGCTAACTACAGTTACTTTGGGGACAAAATTAGACGAAAAATTAGTCGATGAGGTTACACGTCAGGGATTTGAGAAATTCCTGTTGCACTATAATTTCCCACCATATTCGACAGGCGAGGCAAAACCTTATCGTGGAACAGGTAGGAGAGAAATAGGACACGGCAATTTGGCTTATAGAGCTTTGAAACCAATGATTCCAAATGAAGATTTTCCCTACACCATAAGAGTAGTCTCTGATATTCTTGAGTCAAATGGGTCAAGCTCAATGGCCACTGTATGTGCGGGAACATTGGCACTCTTAGATGCTGGTGTTAAAATAAAAAGACCTGTTTCAGGAATTGCTATGGGCTTAATAACAGAGGGCGACCAGTATGCTGTTCTCTCGGATATTCTCGGAGACGAGGACCATCTTGGAGATATGGACTTTAAAGTCACAGGCACCGTTAATGGTGTTACAGCCACACAGATGGATATAAAAATTGACGGATTACCATACGAGATACTCGAACAAGCTCTACAACAAGCCAAACAAGGACGTTTGCACATTTTGTCAAAAATGTTAGAGGTAATGCCAGAGCCTCGTCCGGACTTTAAACCACATGCTCCCAGAATTACAGAGATGACAATCCCGATAGATTCTATCGGAGCATTAATAGGACCGGGTGGAAAAGTTATACAAGAGATTCAGCGTGTAAGCGAAACAGTAATTACTATCGAAGAGACAGAAGGAAAAGGTATTGTTGAAATTGCCGCATTCAATAATGAATCCAAGGAGAAGGCTATTTCAATGATCAAAGATATAGTGGGAGTACCAGAGGTTGGAAATATTTACAAAGGCAAAGTTAAGTCTATTCAATCTTATGGAGCTTTTGTAGAAATTATGCCAAACAAAGATGGTCTGTTACACATTTCCGAAATAGATTGGCGCAGATTAAATAAAGTTGAAGATGTGTTGAAAGTAGGTGATGTTGTTGATGTTAAGCTAATTGGCATTGAGGATAACGGAAAACTAAAACTATCACGCAAAGTTCTGATGCCCAAACCTGAAGGTAGAGGACAGAATAGATAGTAAATTTGTTTTTGGTTATAAAGTTTTTTGAAATAAACATGCCACAGTCTAAATTCGACACAAGTCGATGATTATATAATATTGTTTTAAACGATATTAGACCAATAAATTTATAAACATAGATGAATTGTTAAAAGATTTGTCACTATTTAATAGAGGCAAATCCTTTTTTTCTTATAGAATTTTTATAACTTTATGCACAGCTAAAACAAATTTTAATTTTACCCCGACCACGCTCAGAGCATTTCTAATTTCTAATTTCTAATTTCTAATTTTATAAAACGTAACCATGGCAAAAACAAAGAGACAAGTTGAAGAAAATCAATCTATTATTGTAGATGGAAAGGTACCCCCCCACGATATTGAGATAGAAAAAGCTGTGTTAGGTGCGCTGATGTTAGACAAGGATGCGCTAAATGATATAATTGGACTTTTAAAAGAGTCTTGTTTCTACGGCAAGGGGCATGGCAAAATATTTAAAGCTATAACCGAGATGTTCGATAGCAATTCACCCATTGATATACTTACAGTTAGTAATACTTTGCATAACAAAGGGGAACTTGAAGAGGTCGGCGGTCGTAGCTATATCGCTTCGCTAACAGCTGATGTGGCTGGAACGCACAATCTTGAATATCACGCAAAAGTAGTAGCACAAAAATATATACAACGTGAGCTTATAAGAGTGGCGTCCGATATCCAAAAAAGAGCATTTGACGAAAGCTACGACGTACAAGAACTTCTTGATTACAGTGAAAATGAGATATTTAAAATATCTGAGGGAAGTATTAAAAAAGATGTTTTACCAATAAATATTATTCTCAGAGAGTCACTACATCAAATTGAGGCTAATTCAAAAAAAGGGGGAGGTTTAAATGGAGTACCAAGTGGTTTTACACATTTAGATTATCTTACAAATGGCTGGCAATCGTCAGATTTGATAATAGTTGCAGCAAGACCATCAATGGGAAAAACTGCATTTGTATTGAGTATGGCGAGAAGTATATCGATAGAGCATCAAATACCTGTAGCTTTTTTTAGCTTAGAAATGTCGAGCGTTCAACTTGTTAACAGACTAATTGCTGGAGAGTGTGAAATTAATGCTAACAAACTGCGTTCTGGCAATCTCCAAGACTGGGAGTGGCAGAAACTCGAGCAACGCTTAAAAAATCTTAGAGATTCTAAACTATTTATTGATGATACGGCAGCTATTTCAGTATCTGAACTGCGTGGAAAATGTCGTCGTTTAGTATATGAGCATAAAATTGAGTTAATAATAGTTGACTACTTGCAACTAATGACAGCAGGACAACAAGCTTCAAGAGAGCAGGAGGTGGCAACTATTTCAAGATCGCTTAAGGCATTAGCAAAAGAGCTGAACGTGCCTATTATAGCCCTTTCACAGCTTAATCGTGCATTAGAGACACGAGCGGGGAATAAAAGACCACAGTTATCAGACCTGCGGGAATCAGGTTCGATAGAGCAAGATGCCGACCTTGTTATATTTATTCACAGACCTGAATACTATCAAATACCAACTGTTTTTGATGGATCAGACTCTCATGGTAAAGCAGAAATAATTGTTGCTAAGCATCGTAATGGTGCAATTGGCGATATTATATTAAATTTCAGGTCAGAGTTTGCCAGCTTTACAGATATTAGAGTAGAAGGGATGGCTGATATTAGTAATTTTGAGCACGAAGCACCAATTATTCAGTCAAAAATGAACGATGAGGTTGATGAATTTATTCCGGACCTTCTGCATCAAAACAACGACGACCTTTTATTAGCTGACGATCCGGATATACCTTTTTAGACTAAACAATTTTTAAAAAATTTGATATTAATGAGGTGTATGATAAAGAAAATATTTTACTTTTTTTGCATTCTTAATTTTACATTAAGTTCTTATGCTACAGGAATTTTGATACCAATGGACGGTGAACAGACAGATCATTTACGAGCTTATGGGGTTGTTTATTGGGCACTAAAGCATGATGTTTCAGGCTGGTGGTTGCTTAACTACCGTGGAGGAAGTTTCCTTTTACCTTATGCCAAAGAGATTGAGTCGGAGTGTTTGATTCGTAATGTGCGATATCAAACAATATCGTCAGCTCAACAGGAGTTAATATTACACGAAATTTCGCAGCCTGACGTAAATCAAGATGCGATACAATTAGATAAAGCCCCACGCATTGCTGTATATAGCCCCGAAGAGGCTTTGCCATGGGACGATGCAGTTACCTTAGTTCTTACCTATGCGCAAGTACCATACGATGTTTTATATGATACCGAAATAATTTTAGGGAAACTAACAGATTATGATTGGTTGCATCTTCATCATGAAGACTTTACAGGTCAGTATGGTAAGTTTTATGGAGCGTATGGTCATACAGCTTGGTACCAAAATCAAGTAAAAAACGCAGAAGATAACGCCAGAGCTTTAGGATTTTCAAAAGTTTCACTATTAAAACTTGCGGTTGCCAAAACCATTAAAGAGTATGTAAGGAATGGAGGCTTTTTGTTTGCAATGTGCAGTGGTACAGACTCTTTTGATATTGCCTTGGCTGCTGAAGGTATAGATATTTGTCACGATGTTTTTGACGGCGATCCATACGACCCAGATATGAATTCAAAGTTAGATTACTCGAAATGTTTTGCATTTACTGATTTTACTTTGGTTCTAAATCCTTTAGAATACGAGTATTCAGATATTGATGTTACTCAAAATAGAAGAGTATCAGAGAGTAACGATGTTTTCACTCTCTTTGAATTTTCTGCAAAATGGGATCCTGTACCCACGATGCTTTGTCAAAATCACGAAACTGTTATCAAAGGTTTTATGGGACAAACCACAGCATTCGACAAGCGTTTAATTAAACCCGAAGTTCTTATAATGGGCGAAAATAAAGCACTTGATGAAGCGCGTTATATTCACGGAAATTTTGGAAATGGAACGTGGACGTTTTACGGCGGTCACGATCCAGAAGATTACAGACACTATGTTGGCGACCACCATACATTGTTGGAATTGTATCCAAATTCGCCGGGATATAGATTGATTCTCAATAATATACTGTTTCCTGCAGCTAAGAAGAAAAAACTCAAAACGTGATATAGCAATTAGCAATTAACAATGAGCAATGAGCAATTATGTAGAGACGGAGCATGCTCCGTCTCTACACCCAAAACGCATCCTATTAATAATGCATATAGCCAATGGCTAACAGCCAATAGCCAAATTCTATTCCGCTATTAGTATTTTTTGTCATGCACTAAACAAAAAACCTCCCAAACAAATGCTTGAGAGGTTTTTGGTAATTTATTGAATAATTTCCTAACGTAATGCTGCTTGAGCTGCTGTCAAGCGAGCAATAGGTACTCTAAATGGACTACATGAGACATAGTTCATGCCTACTCGATGGAAGAATTCTATCGAGCTTGGATCGCCACCATGTTCTCCACATATACCAACTTTTAAATCGGGTCGAGCACTACGACCTCTTTTAATACCCAAGTCAACTAATTGTCCAACTCCTTCTTGATCAAGCTGTTGGAACGGGTCATTTTTCAACATTCCTTTTTCTATATAAATAGGTAAGAATTTGCTTGCATCGTCACGCGAAAAACCAAATGTCATTTGCGTTAAATCATTTGTTCCGAACGAAAAGAACTCTGCCTCTTTTGCAATCTGGTCCGCCGTTAATGTGGCTCGAGGTATTTCGATCATGGTACCAACCAAATAATCGACCTTCACCTTTTTCTCAGCAAACACCTCTTCCGCTACTTTGCGAATTATTTGTTCCTGATGTTTAAACTCTTTAACAGAACCAATCAACGGAATCATTATCTCAGGCATTGGGTTTTTTCCTTTTTGTTTTAAGTTACAAGCAGCTTCAATTACGGCGCGTGCCTGCATCTCGGTAATCTCAGGATAAGTAATACCCAAACGACAACCACGATGACCTAACATTGGATTAAATTCGTGTAAAGATTCAACTTTTTCTTTAACTTCTTTTGCCGATATTCCAAGCTCTTTAGCCATTGCTGCTTGCGAAGCTTCATCGTTTGGAGTAAATTCGTGCAGTGGTGGGTCAAGCAGGCGAATTGTTACGCCATATCCATCCATAGCTTCCAAAATACCTTCAAAGTCTTTGCGTTGCATAGGAAGCAGTTTAGCTAAAGCTTTACGACGCCCCTTCTCATCAGAAGCCAAAATCATTTCGCGCATTAGCATGATTCTGTCACCTTCGAAGAACATATGTTCTGTACGGCACAAGCCAATGCCTTTAGCACCAAATTCGCGTGCAACTTTTGCATCACCCGGAGTATCGGCATTGGTTCTTACGCTCATTCTTGCGTAACGGTTTGACATATCCATTATACGACCAAAATCGCCATCAAGTGAAGGGGTTATTGTAGCGACTTTACCTTCGTAAACCTCTCCAGTTGAGCCGTTTAATGAAATCCAATCGCCCTCTTTATATACTTTCGAGCCTATTTTAAACTCTCTTGCTTGGTAATCAATATGTACGTCACCTGCACCTGAAACGCAACATTTACCCATTCCACGTGCTACAACCGCTGCGTGTGATGTCATTCCTCCACGAGCAGTTAAAAAGCCTTCTGAAACGTGCATTCCGCTAAGGTCTTCGGGTGATGTCTCTGTACGTACAAGTATTACTTTTTCGCCTCTTTTTTTCCACTCTTCTGCTTCGTCAGCAAAGAATACAACGCGACCTGAGGCTGCGCCTGGAGATGCAGGTAACCCCTTAGTCAATACTTTTGCTTTTGCTATGGCTGCTGTATCAAATACTGGGTGTAGGAGTTCATCAAGTTTTACCGGTTCCAAACGTAATAGAGCCTCTTTTTCAGTTATATAGCCTTGATCGTGCATATCGCAAGCAATTTTAACCATAGCTGCGCCAGTACGTTTACCGCTTCTTGTTTGTAGCATCCAAAGTTTACCGTCTTGAATTGTAAACTCAAGGTCTTGCATATCTTTGTAATGATCTTCTAACTTTTGCTGCACTGTGTCGAGTGTGGCATAAACCTCGGGCATAACCTCTTCTAATGAAGGAAATTCAGCTTTACGTTTCTCTTCTGAAACACCCATTCCCTCTGCCCAACGGCGTGATCCTTCTAATGTAATTTGCTGTGGTGTTCGAATTCCTGCGACAACATCTTCGCCTTGTGCGTCAAGTAGATATTCACCGTTAAAAATGTCTTCGCCAGTAGATGAACTACGAGTAAAGGCAACTCCGGTACCCGAAGTTTTTCCCATATTTCCGTAAACCATTGCTTGAACATTAACAGCTGTTCCCCATTCCTCAGGGATTTGGTGCATCATACGATAGTATTTAGCACGTTCGGTGTTCCACGAATCAAATACAGCGCAAATTCCCCCCCAAAGTTGCTCCCATGGATCTGTTGGAAAATCACGACCTGCATGTTTTTTAACAACTGCTTTAAATTTGTCTACTAAAACTTTTAGGTCGTTGCCAGTAAATTCGGTA
>DAOSIN010000028.1:0-11109 GCA_035366675.1 Salinivirgaceae bacterium
ATAGAATCGCACCTACTGAAAACGATACAATATTCAGAAAACAACTAATACACGGATATGTGCACGACCAAGGTGCTGCATTATTAGGGGGAAAAAGTGGTCATGCTGGACTTTTTGGCAACGCTTTAGAAATTGCAATATTTGGACAAATGCTACTAAACAATGGAGAGTACGGAAATAAAAAATATTTCGATAAAAAGACAATTGATCTCTTTACAACGGCACATTTTACAAAAGATAAAAACAGACGTGGTTTAGGTTTCGATAAACCCGATATAAACAAGAGCACATTGGGACCCACCTTTAGCAAAATATCTCAATCAAGCTTTGGACATACTGGATTTACAGGCACATACCTCTGGATTGACCCTGAAGAACAAATTGTATATGTATTCTTATCAAATAGAATTTATCCCGATGCAAGTAATAAAAAACTAAGCAAATATAATATTAGAACAAGAGTTCACAGTAAATTTTATGAAGCCTTCATTAAAAACTCACAATTTTCAATATCGGATAATGAAATACAATAGTTGATTTGACTATCAACCCCACCCAATCATTTTTTATTTACTTAAACTTAATAATTAACAATTCATTAACATTTTTTTTAAATAGATATCAAAAATAGCATTTTAACATTATTTTAATTTCTATATTTATTTGCCAAATTATTGATAATCAATACATTATATTGTTAACGGCAATTAATTTTTTTAGTAAAAAAATCTCTCTTTGCACGTTATTACCTTTTATATCCTTATATTCGGAGTATTTTTTTAAAAAATTTAGTGTAATTTTTTGTATAAAAATTTGCCAAACATTCGAAATAGTATATATTTGCATAAAACAGAGATAATTTAATTTTTAACTAAAAAGGGACACTATGAACAAAGCAGAATTAATTGATGCAATGGCAGCGAAAGCTGGGTTAACAAAGACCGACACAAAAAAAGCTTTAGAAGCTTTTATGGAATCAGTATCAGACGCACTAAAAGCTGGAGATCGTGTAGGTCTTGTAGGTTTTGGTTCTTTTAGCGTTGTTGAGCGCAAAGCTCGCACTGGTAGAAATCCAAAAACTCGCGAAAAAATTCAAATTCCTGCTAAAAAAACAGTTAGATTTAAAGCAGGTAGTGAACTTTCAAATGGTGTTAATTAGTTTACTAAACACCATGAAAAAAAAGAAGTCATTTCGTTTCGAAATGACTTCTTTTTGTTTTTAAAACACCTTAAAGGCAATTAGCAATGCTTGCACTGAGCGGAGCCGAAGTGAACAATTAACAATGAACAATTATATCAAGTTGTATTCTATCATATAATTTCTGATTTCTGATTTCTAATTTCTAATTTTACTATGCAAAATTTCGATGAAATAATTAACCGTAAAAACACAAATTGCGTTAAGCATGATGGTATGGAAACCTTTATTGGAGCAAAGGATGCCATTCCTATGTGGGTTGCCGACATGGATTTTAGAACACCAAAATTCATTATCGATTCAATAAAAAAGAGATTAGACCACGAAATATTAGGTTACACCTTTAGAAGCGATGTTTTTTATAAAAGTATAATTGACTGGCACAAAAAAAGACATGGTTGGCAACTGAAAAAAGAGTGGCTATCGTTTTCTCCGGGCGTTGTTGCTGGATTTGCCATTGCGATTGAGCAACTTACAGATATTGGCGATAAAATAATTGTTCAGCCACCTGTTTATTTTCCGTTTTTTCAAACAATCAATGCTTTAAATAGAGTAACCGTTAACAATCCTCTTAAATTAGAAAACGGCAGACTGAATATGAACTTTGATAATCTGTCAAAAGTGATAAACAACAAAACTAAAGCAATAATAATCAGTAACCCTCACAATCCCGGCGGAACAGTTTGGACTAAACAAGAGCTACTTAAATTAAACGATATTTGCTTAAAGAACAATGTATTAGTGATTTCTGACGAAATTCACGCCGATATCGTTTATCAGCCACATAAATACACACCTTTTGCAAGCATCTCACAGGAAGCCTCTATGAACTCTATAACAGTAATGTCGCACAGTAAAACATTCAACACTGCTGGTCTTAGCACATCTTACGTGTTTACGGAAAACAAACAGATGTTAAAAAAATATAATAAACTGCTAAACACTTATCATTTGAATGGTGGTAATATTTTTGGAACAGAAGCTTTAATCGCTGCATATAATTATGGTGAAGAGTGGCTCGAAGAATTAATATCTTATCTATCAAGCAATATAGAATTTGTTGATAATTACCTTAAACAGAACGCCCCTAAGATAAAGGCTATAATACCAGAATCAACATTTCTAATTTGGTTAGATTGCAGGGAGCTGGGGCTTGATTCAAATAAATTAAAAGATTTCTTTTACAATAAGGCAAAAATAGCTGTTAATGAAGGGATATCATTTGGACAAGGAGGCGAAGGTTTTATGCGTCTAAACATTGGTTGCCCACGTTCAATAGTGGAGAAAGCGATGATACAGATTAAACAAGCTTACGATAAACTGTAGCTAAATTTAATAACAAAAGCGACTGAATTTCAGTCGCTTTTGTTATTTATTAATCAAAGTTTTAATCTCTATGCTTTATTTGGTAAGTCTAGCCCAAATCCACGTTTTTTATCAACACTTCTTAAAACTAAACTTAAGATTATTGCAGCTATACCAAATCCGGCAAACACTAATTCTGGAACGGTATAATTATATGCAGAAGCATCCATTGTACCTGCTCGAATTGCTTCAGAAACTCCGGGATTTGTTGATGTTAAAACGTACCCTATCAACATTGGCACACCCCATAAACCTATATTCTGAATCCAGAATATTAATCCATAAGCTGAGCCTAAGTAACGATTTTCCACAATTTTAGGAACAGAGGGCCACATTGATGCGGGCACTAATGAAAAGGCTATTCCAAGAATTACAATTGTGAAAATTGCCGTAAACGAATTAAACGATTCAGTTGGAACTAATGCAAAAATTAAATGCGATATTGTTAGCAAAATAGCTCCATATAACATCATTTTTGCACCTAAACCTTTTTTATCTAAGAAGTATCCAATAAAAGGAGTCAAAATCATCGCTCCAATTGGAAACATTGACACATATCTCGAAGCTATAGCCTCTTCAACCATTAATTTACTGGCTAACATCTGTGGGGCAAATCGCTGGAATGGGAAAATTGCAGAATAAAACAGTACACACAATCCTGCAATAGCCAAGAATCCGGGATTTGAAAAAATCTTTCCAATATCACTAATTTTGAATTCATCTTCTGGATTTGAGGTTGCAGATATTTTTTCTTGCTTATCAAGTTTTGCATCCATGAAGGTATAAATCAAAAACGTTAGGAATCCAATACACAAGAAAGCTGTACCCCAAATAAATGAACTAGAGGGTCCATTATATTTCTCCGCAATAATTGGAGATAACCACATTACTGCAAAAACACTTAAACGTGCAATTGCCATCTCCAATCCCATTGCCAAAGCCAACTCTTTGCCTTGAAACCATTTTACAATTGTTTTCGATACAGTTATACCTGCCATTTCTAAACCAACTCCGAAAACAGCAAAACCCAAACAGGCCACCCAAACAGTATTAGGATATGTCATCCAAAATAGAGTGCTGTGAGAATCAATATCAACGAATTTCAGAGCATAAACTTTAATCAAAGCACCAATAATCATGGTAAGCCCTGAGGTTAATAAGGTGAAACGTATTCCCATTTTGTCGAGAATAATTCCAGAAATGATTAGAAATCCTAAAAAGACATTGAAAAAGAATTCCTGACCTCCATAAAATCCGAATGCCTCGGAACTCCAACCATAGTCTCTTTCAAACATCGTTTTTAAAGGCGATGCAATATCAACAAAGAAATAAGCAAAAAACATTGTTGCTGATATCAATGCTAACACAATCCAACGTGCCGTTGCCGAATCACGCAACGACTTTTTAATAGCTTCTGTCATATTATTTAAAATTAGTTTATAAAAATTTTCAGCAAATGTAACATATTTATTGCCTTACAGCTTTTTATTTTAATTATTTTTTTGTTCGCTTAAAAAACATTTTTATGTCAACAAAAAAACGAACCAAAAAATATTAGTTCGCTAACATCAAAAGTTAAACATTAATCAACTGTTTCCTATTATTTTACACAATCGTTTATTTAGCTCATCAACTTCGTAAAGAAAATCTTCCTCAATTTTCTTGTAATCCTTTTTATTTAAACCCTTTTCGTTCACTTTTTGCAGATATTTTATACGAGTAGTGTAAACATCTCCATAAAGCTCCTGAGCCTCAGTATGGTTTTTATCTAAATTAAGACCAACATAGAGTTCTATATCATAATTAATCTCGTCAATTATTGAGTTAATAAACTTTTTTAAATCTTTTATACTTGCCATAGTTTTTAATTTGTCATTATTTTTTCGATAAGCGTCAGCAATATTAAAAAAAATAAAATAATCATCCAAAATAAAACAGAATATTATTTAATGTCAATATCAGTGAACTATAAAGCCGACTTTCAAAAATAAAAAAATAGAGCTATTTTTGTGTGATTTTATATGTTTTTAAGTCATAAATTATGTTTGAAAATTTAGCAGAAAGATTAGAGAGATCATTTAAAATACTTAAAGGACAAGGTAGTATAACTGAAATTAACGTTGCCGAAACACTTAAAGATGTTCGTAGAGCACTTATTGAAGCTGACGTTAACTACAAAACTGCCAAGCAATTTACCGATGATGTAAAGAAAAAAGCAATTGGTGCCAACGTACTAAAAGCATTGAAACCCAATCAAGTAATGATAAAAATTGTTCACGATGAGTTGGTTGCTTTGATGGGTAGTGAAAAGGCTGATATAAACCTAAAGGGTCAGCCAGCTATAATTCTTATGTCGGGACTGCAAGGTAGTGGTAAAACTACATTTTCTGGCAAACTTGCCAATATGTTGAAAACAAAACGAGGACGAAAACCACTGTTAGTTGCGTGCGACGTATACAGACCAGCTGCAATTGAGCAATTACATATTTTAGGCGAACAGATTGGCGTTCCCGTATTTAGCAATCCTGAATCTAAAGAACCCATAAAAATTGCACAAGATGCAGTTAAAGAAGCCAAGCTAAAAGGTTATGATACCGTTATTATTGATACCGCGGGACGTTTAGCTATTGATCAGGTGATGATGGACGAAATATCGGGTATCAAAAAAGCTATAAATCCGAATGAAATTTTGTTTGTTGTTGATTCAATGACCGGTCAAGATGCTGTTAACACAGCAAAAGAGTTTAACGACAGATTAGACTTTGACGGTGTAGTCCTGACAAAACTTGACGGTGATACGCGCGGTGGTGCTGCCATATCAATTAAATCGGTTGTTAATAAACCAATAAAATTTATTGGTACTGGTGAAAAAATGGAGGCAATTGACGTTTTTTACCCCGAACGAATGGCTGACCGTATTTTGGGTATGGGAGACGTTGTCTCTTTAGTTGAACGAGTTCAGGAGCAGTATGACCAAGAGATGGCTGCCTCACTTACAAAAAAACTAAGCAAGGGACAATTCAATTTCAACGATTTCTTAGCGCAAATTGCTCAAATTAAAAAAATGGGTAACTTTAAGGAGCTTGCTTCAATGATTCCTGGAGTGGGCAAAGCCATGAGAAATATGGATATTGACGACGACGCTTTTAAAAGTATCGAAGCCATTATTTTCTCTATGACGCCACAAGAGCGAGAAAATCCCACAATACTCAATGGTTCAAGACGCAAAAGAATTGCTGACGGCTCTGGAACAACCGTTGCCGATGTAAACAAACTGCTAAAACAGTTCGAGGATACAAAAAAAATGATGAAAATGGTATCGTCAGGAAATATGCCACAAATGATGAGAAATATGCCAAGACGATAGCCATAGCTAAATCTTAAATTTTATATTAATAAAATCACTTATAAAAAATAAACAGATTAAAATATATAGAATGGAATTAATTGATGGAAGAAAAACAGCTCAAGCTATTAAAGATGAAATAGCTGCTGAGGTTTTAAATATAAAAGCTAAGGGTGGAAAAGTTCCACACTTAGCCGTAATTTTAGTAGGAAATGACGGTGGAAGCAGAACATACGTGAACAGTAAGGTTAAAACTTGTGGTGAACTTGGTTTTAACTCAACAAAATTAGAATATCCAGATACAATATCAGAGCGAGAGCTTTTGGATAAAATTCACGAAATCAATAACGACAAAGATATTGACGGATTGTTGGTTCAACTGCCTCTACCTGAGCACATTTCAGAAACTAAAGTATTGGAAGCCATAGACCCTACCAAAGATGTCGATGGATTTCACCCGATAAATATGGGACGAATGTTGGCAGGAATACCTTCATTTTTGCCAGCAACACCTGCGGGAATAGTCGAACTTTTAGTCAGATATAATATAGAAACAAGGGGCAAAAACTGTGTTGTTATTGGACGTTCGAATATTGTTGGAACTCCCGTAAGCGTACTTTTATCTCGTAAGACTAAAACAGGAAATTGTACTGTAACTCTCTGCCATAGCAAAACAAAAGATATCAAACAACATACCCTACAAGCTGATATAATTATTACTGCTATGGGAGAACCCGGATTTTTAAAAGCCGATATGGTAAAAGAGGGCGTTGTGGTTATTGATGTAGGAACAACATCTGTGCCTGACAGCTCCACTAAAAGTGGATGGAAACTCAGAGGTGACGTAGCTTTCGATGAGGTTGCTCCAAAATGTAGCTACATCACACCTGTTCCTGGTGGAGTTGGTCCTATGACGATAGCTATGTTAATGAAAAACACGCTATTGTCTGTAAAAAACAGAAAATAGAGTTAAAAGTTCATCAAGTTAAAAGTTGAAAGTAAAAAAACGGTCACTGAAAAAATCAGTGACAGTTTTCTTTTAACTTTAAGAACTTTTAACTTTTTACTAAAATTTATTTACCGCTTGTCTGATAGCGACTAAACGTTCAAGCAACCCATCAATCAAATCCAATCGTAGCATATTAGCCCCATCGCTTTTTGCAATGCTTGGGTCGGGGTGTGTTTCAATAAACAATCCATCTGTTCCGACTGCTACTGCGGCACGTGCTATAGTTTCAATTAGGTTTGGAAGCCCACCTGTTACGCCACTTGTAGTGTTTGGTTGTTGCAATGAATGAGTAACGTCAACAATTACAGGATAGCCCGTTTGTTGCATTATTGGAATGCTTCTCATATCAACTATCAAATCGTGATAACCAAAAGTTGAACCGCGTTCTGTTAACATAATTTTTCGGTTTCCTGCATCGCTGACTTTTTTTGCGGCAAACTCCATAGCACCCGGAGCCAAAAACTGACCCTTTTTAATGTTCACAATCTTTTTCGTGTGTGCTGCAGCAATTAAAAGATCTGTTTGGCGACATAAAAAAGCTGGAATTTGAACTATATCAACAACTTCTGCTGCCATTGCAGCCTCTTCGGGCAAATGAATATCTGTTACGATAGGCAACTCTAATTCGTTTTTGACCTTTTGAAGTATTTTAAGTGCTTCTTCTCCCAAGCCAGTAAAGCTGTCAATACGAGAACGATTTGCTTTTCGATACGATGATTTAAAAACAAATGGTATTTTTAATTCAGTAGTAACTTTTTTTAGATGTTCCGCAGTGCGCATTGTAATATCCTCGCTTTCAACCACACAAGGACCTGCTAAAAGAAAAAAATTACCGTCTCTAAAGTTCTTGATATAAGGCAATGTGTTTAACATATCAATTTGTATAACTGTTTTACTCTTTTTTTATCTCTTTTATAGCGTTTAAAGCTATACATAATTTATAATAATCAAACAAAATAAGATTAGGAAAATTGCTTTGCAAATTTTTCTCAACTGTTTTTCTTAAAAGAGAAAATGAGAATATCATGAAACTGCGAATTATTGGTTTGTTGAATTTTTTAGCTGTTTTCAACAATTTAACAGCTGCCTCAAAATCAATGCAGTAATCCATGCGCTTCCACAAAGCGATTAAATTTTCAATACCAGTCTTTGTTTTTGTTAAAAACTCTTGCGAGTTTTCTAATCCATCGTGCTGTACGGGATTATCAATATGCAATATCGGAAATTTTCTTTTTTGCAGTTGGTATCCAAACTTGGTATCCTCGTGACCATAACCGTCTATCTGCTCGTCAAAGGGATTTTCTATCATTAAATCACGCGGAATTAGAACATTCCCGGTCATAAACGATCTATATGGATATAATTGACGCTCTTTGGCAGAAACGGTTTCACGTAATTTGCCATACTTCCAACTTAGTTTGTATAAAATATTTGGCAGCTCGTCAGCATATTTTATACCACCGACAACCACCTTATTATCAGCATGATAACCATAATAATTCTTTAAAAAATTGGATTTAATGACTTTTACGTCCCCATCTAAAAACAGAATTGAATTTCCCGAAGATTCTGCAGCTAATTTATTACGAATTGCCGATCTACCTATATTTTGAGGTAACTCTTTGTATATCACATTACTATTATTGAATATTGAGCGGTTATCTTCGCGATAATCTTCGTGTGATTTGTCGTCGTAAACACGTATCTCAACTTCAAGATTAAACATCTCTGCTTGCTTCGAGAGTTCTGTTATTAATTCTCGTATATATGTGTTATACACTGGGATACAAACGGAAAGCATATTGCTTTTTAATAAAAATTACGTTTTTTGCTTTATTCTTATAATCTCATTTTACATTCATCAAGCCGCAAAAGTATATAAATAATTGGCTGAAAAATTCCAAATAGTTGTCACTCCAATAGCAAACAGTTTGGCTAAGTAAAAATTTAATTTGAATTTTTTAACACATAAATATAGTATTAAAGTGTTAATAGCTAAGCCTATTAAGCTAATAATAAAAAAATCGCCAAATTCTCGCAACATGTTGGGATTTTGGCTATAAAAAGTCCAAATTCTGTTCAAATAATAGTTAGTTGAGGCTGCAACCGTAAAACCAATTGCATTTGAGATATATTTTGGGATTTTAAGCCACTCTTTACACACATAAGTAATCCCAAAATCCACTAAAACGCCTGAAAATCCAACTATTCCGAATTTTATAAATTTATAAATTAAGTTTTGATTTAACCAGCTAAACATTGCAGAATATCATTATGCCAACAAATATATCGAAAATAAACGCATGTTAAAATGTAGCGTTGATTTTAAGGTTAAAAAGACGACCTGTCAAATAATTTGGAATTGCGTGTTGTAGGTTCCTAACATCGGTAATCCACATATATGAAATTGTATTTTGTAAATCGAAAATATTGAACACATCGAGTCCAATCCATATACTTTCTACGTATTTCATTATTCTTTTCGAATTGTTATGACGTAAAATCTCTTTTGAAATACCCATATCAATGCGTTTATATCCAGGATACCTATGTTTTGAAAAATGCCTTGGAGCATCTGGGATTCCTATAGGAAGTCCTGTGTTGAAAACTGCGTTTAAGTGAACTTTTATTGTAGGATTTCCGGGCCAATAGTCTTGAAAAAACAAGTTTGCCGTAAATCGTTGATCTGTTGGGCGTGGAATAAAACCCGGATATGTAGTGTCTGGAACGCCATTTATCTGTCGAGTATATATATCATCTGTGAGATCTTCCTCAGTTTTCATAAGGCTTAGCGACAACCAACTATCCACCCCTTTAACAAATTCGCCAGTTAGTTTAAAATCAAAACCATAAGCATATCCATTAGAGTGATTTCTCCCGTCGTATATAATTCTAACATTATCAACATGATACGGTATCAAATTGGTTAAGTGTTTGTAGTATTGCTCCAAAACAAGTTTAAAACGGCGGTTCCAAAGCGTAAAATTGTAATCGGCTGCTGCAACAAGTTGTGCTGATTTTTGTGATTTTATTTCTCTATTTAGATCGCCATTCGGCATTATGCACTCTTTGTAAAACGGCGGTTGATAATATAATCCTGTACTTACTCTAAAAAGCCAGTCTTTTTCCCAATCGGGCTTAACTGCAATACTTCCACGTGGGGAAAAAAGAGATTCATTGTTGAAACTCCAATAGTGATATCTCAAACCTGCTGTTATAAACATATCGACACTATTGAAATCAAATTTCCAAGTATCCTGAACAAAAGCCCTCATTCTGTAACTGTTCGAGCTATTTGAAAATTTTCGCGTCTCATAAAGCTCAACCAATGTGTCATTAAAGCCGTGATAAGGGATACTATATCCAGCCGAATCTAACATCATCCATTCGTTAATTTTGTCACTGATATCGTCGTAACGACCTGATAAACCCCAGTGAACAACATGATTCTCAATACGGTATTTGTGTGTTAATGTAGCTGTCGATACTACCGCTTCAAGATAATTACGTGCATGGTCTAAATACGTCCCAACAGCAAGCGAACCAATGCTATCGCCCAGAGTAGTGCTGCCTAATTGTGCATCAATTTCATTTAACCAATATTGCCCCAGAATATCAAATGTTTCACTTTCTGAACTATAAAATGATGATAAAGAGAGTCTCCAATCATTTGCCTCAGAAGGTCTGTAACGTAACGACAGAGCTCCTTGAGTAGTAAAAAAGCGGTCAATCTCTTGCCCCTCAAAATATGCTGTAAAACGCTTTGCGTTATTTACCATTCCAAGAGTTGTCTCACGATAAGTGGGTTTAAACCTATATCTATTATCAGAAATGTATCCCAAAAAACTGAGTTCTAAGTACTCATTAAAATTGTAGGTCAATAGCGTTTGAAAATCAAAAAACAGAGGATCGTAGTTTCCTTCAGTATCTAACCCTTTGAGTAACAACTTAGTTTGCTTTAACCTGACGCTTGAAATGTGCGAAAAGCTATTTTTAAATGCTGTTCCCTCAAATAAGGCTGAACCGCCAAGCAGTCCTATTTCAGCACGCACCTTGGTTTCTGAAGGCTTTCTGTATTCAATATCAAGTACCGACGACATTTTGTCTCCAAATTTGGCTTCAAATCCTCCGCTACTAAACGACAGATTTTCAATCATATCGCTATTTACAAAATTCATCCCTTCTTGTTGT
>DAOSIN010000029.1:0-7148 GCA_035366675.1 Salinivirgaceae bacterium
CAGACACATAGTCCAAAAGAGCGATAGCGAAGTTTGGACTATAGTGTATGTCCAAACGGTATTAGGTTAAAAGCTATGTATAAATAAAAATAGATAATTATGAGAAGATCACTCTTAACAACAATTGTTTTGACCCTTGTTGCAGTTTACGGATACGGGCAGAAACAGTGCGACATAATAAATCTCTATGAAGATTTTATTTCGGTTCAGAAAGCTACTCACGATGGAAATGATTACATAACCAAATCAATTGTGGAAACAACCAAAGAGAGTTGTATTTCAGAGTTAGTGAACTCCAATACAATGTTTATCGACTATTTGTTGACAAACTTTTCTTCAAACGCAAACTATCAGGAACTATTGGCACTAACTGACAGTATATCAATAAAAAAGAAGTATTTCGAAGACCTTAAAAAAGACACTTCATTTAATTCTGTTATGACAGATTTAGTAAGTAAGGCAGTTGATAAGAATATTCCGAAAGACACGGTTACCATTGACCAACTGCTGAACGTGGCTGTAAAATTTTTCTCAATAATAAGACTTAATGATGAAGGACATTATATTGGCAAAGTCTGTGTTGGCTTAAACGATATTAAGAAAACTGAAAGCGTGAGACAGCCGTTCTTAGAGGCGTTTTCATTTTCATCAATTGCTAAGCATTACCACAGCGATGAATATAGTATGTACACCGAATTTGCAAACACAATAAGAGAGCTTTACAAAGTAAATCTTGGATTAGACAGAGGCGAAAAGCTATTGCGTGCTCAAGGAGCAGTTTTTCTACTTATGAAAAACAATGAAAGCATGCAAAACATGCTGAAAAGTGAATATGAAAAACAAAAAGAGTATTTACCTTTTATATTAGTAGAGGAGTAGCAGTTGGAGATTACATAATGTGACTATTAAATGACAATCATTCGTTATTTTTTTTGACACTCTTTGCAAATACCATGAAAATACAGTACATGCGAATTAATATTAAATTCGTATAAGTTTGATACAGAGTCTTTTATTTCATCAACTCGGGAATCGGAAAATTCGATAACTTTACCGCAACTTGTGCAAATCATGTGGTCGTGTTGCTTGTAGTTAAATACACGCTCGAACTGTGTTACTCCATCACCAAACTGATGTTTAATTAAGAGATTAGCATCAGCCATTAAATCTATAGTATTGTATATTGTAGCACGACTTACACGATAGTTCTTATTTTTCATCTCTAAGTACAGCGATTCAACATCAAAATGACCGTTGTGAGAATATATAGTGTCTACAATTGCGTAGCGTTCTTGAGTTTTACGATAGCCGTTATTCTCTAAATAACTGGTAAAAATATCTTTTACAATGTCTCTTGTTTCTTTATTTTCCATAACTATTGAAGTATGACGTATTTGCAAAAATAACATTTATTATTTAAAAAAACAGTTAAAATTCTGTAATCAAATTACAAGTGATATATTTTCCATAAATTTACCATATTGGAGGTTTTATAGAAATGATTTTATTTTTAACTTTTAAACAAAAACAAACGTCAAAAGTTCATTTTTATTAATGATTTTGCATTTATAGTGACAATTATCAATTTTTCAAATTATCAAACAGCAGTCACCGTAGCTTAGAAATCTGAAATCATGTTCAAGTGCAAAATCGTACATTTGTCTCCAGTTTTCGCCAACAAATGATGCTAAAAGTAATAACAACGTGCTTTTAGGTTGATGAAAATTGGTAATCAGGCGGTTTGTCAATTTACACTTATATCCGG
The DNA here is from genome assembly GCA_035366675.1 of Salinivirgaceae bacterium. Classification (GTDB taxonomy): domain Bacteria; phylum Bacteroidota; class Bacteroidia; order Bacteroidales; family Salinivirgaceae; genus JAAYQU01. The sequence goes on from DAOSIN010000029.1 coordinate 1,766, forward strand.
GAATGATAATTATTGATGTGCTTGCCTGAATATGTGTTAATTTATTGGTTTCTAAATAGTCTAAAATAGCATTAAGTGATTCTTCTGCGTTATATAAATTCTCTTTTTCGTAAGGCTCCCACTGTTCAATATTAAAATGATTGTTAGCAGGTGTTTTTCCGCTTAGTATTTGACAACCAATGTAGTATAAACTCTCGAGCGTTCTCGTGGTTGTTGTACCAACAGCTGTAATATTACCAATATGTTGTTTTAGATTTTTTATTGTCTCTTTAGAGAGTGTAAAAAACTCGGAATGCATTATGTGGTCATGAATAGTCTCTCCTGACATGGCTTTAAAAGTTCCAGCACCTACATGTAGAGTAACTTCATCAAGGGAAATTTCTCTATCTCTTAGTGATTGCAATACGCTGTCAGTAAAATGCAATCCTGCGGTTGGGGCAGCAACTGATCCCAAAATTTTTCCAAATATTGTTTGATAAGTTAACTTGTCACTGTCTTCGCTCTCTCGGTTTAAATAAGGGGGAATGGGTATTTTCCCTGCATGGTCGAGCAGTTCTCCAAATGAATATTTTTTTGACCAGCGAAATTCGACAATATTGTATCCTTCACACCTCTCAATTAGTTCAGCTTCTATGCAAATTCGTTTGCCGTCGATACCTAATTCTGAAGTAATGGTGTCATTTTTCCATCTTTTTAGATTGCCTACTAAGCAGTTCCACCTACATTTTTCCGTTGACGCAAAAGCTTGTGAAAAATCCAAGTTATTAGCCGGCTCAAGACAAAAAACTTCAATTTTTGCACCATTGATATTATTAAAAAACAGGCGTGCAGAGATTACTCTTGTGTTATTAAAAACCAACAATGAATTTTTAGGAAGAAATTGTGGTAAATTTTTGAAAGTTTCTTTAGAAATTACCCCTTTATTGTATAGCAATAGTTTTGATTCATCTCGGTTTTTAAGTGGATATTTTGCAATTTTATCATTTGGTAATTCGTAATGAAACTGATTTATGTTTATATCTGTATCGTTAAATCTGTTCATGTTAAAAAGTAGGTAATGAGACTACATACGCTATTGTGCTACATTTTTTCGTATGTGTAACACAAATGTAGCAAATATGTAGCACAAGTGAAGATAAAAAACTAATAACAAAGTGCAAAAATGAATATTATCAAACCTTTTTTAGATAAAAAACCTCTCATACATCACTATATGAGAGGCTTCTAATTAACATTAAAAAAGTTATGAAAAAGTATTTTGGTCGGGATGAGAAGATTCGAACTTCCGACCCCACGCCCCCCAGACGCGTACTCTAAACCTGACTGAGCTACATCCCGAACTTCAGAGTGCAAATTTATCAATATTTTAGCAAATTTGAAATAATTTGTACTATTATTTAGCTAATGCTGTTTATGCTTTGATATACAATCACATTACTAAAATAAAAAAGCGGCCTATCTGATTTTAGCCGCTTTATATTTTTTGCTTTATCTCAGTTTACTCTTCTAAAGAAGGAATATCTTCTGTTAATTTACCGTAGAAGAATGCTTGAGCACCTAATCAAACAGGAGCAAAAACAAGGAGAACAATTATAGTTAAGATTGGATGTATTGCTCCTAAAATTCCGCCAACGATACCTAAAGCGATAAAAATTAATAGGTGTGTGAAAAACATTTTCCATTTATATCCATGTGTACATCGGTTACTAACGCTTAATGCTTCACTGGGATTTATCCCTTTATCAACAACAAACAGTGTTGCGAAAGAGTAAGCGTATGTCATAACCACACCAGGAAAATACATGAAAAGAAAAGCAGGAAAGAGTACGATAAACTTCAAACCTGTAACGAGAAAGAACTCACCCATGTACTTGCGGTATTTACCGTCAAAAATTTCTAATGGAGAAATTATTGTTCCACGACTCATTTTTGCGGGTAAAGTAACCATAGCTACTGTTGTTCCAACGTTTAGATAAGGTATCCAAATGGTTATTGCCCAAAGAATTACTGCACCCAATAGCGACAAAAAATTCTTTAAACCAAGCTTTATTGATTCTACAAAAGCTTGCGATACTGTAAATTTTGATTCCATAATTTATATTATTAAAGTTAAACGCCATAAAGCTAATAAATTAAAGTATAGACAATTGTTAATGATTTGTTAATAAATAGTTAACAGTCTGTGTTCCTTAAATAATTTTCATTGTTGTAAGTTAAAACAATCATTTTCTTTTCCCTATATTTGCAGATCCATAAGCAATAAAGGTGTATAATTAGCTCAAACAAATATGTTGGAGTTTACAGGAATCCATGTTTTAAATAATATATCGTTAGCTGAGAAAGAACCTACAGTAACTGAACTTTCTTTTGAAAATGGATTTGAAAACTCTCAAGTTAAATTGAATAAAAAATTTGCAGTATCGTATATACCCTCTACTAGTAGTAGCAAATACAATAAAAACCTTCCCTTTGTTGATATAACTGAAAGATACACTGTCCTTTTTTATGGTAATTTTTATAATGCACAAGATTGTCGCAACTACCTCAAAAATAACAGTATCGAAATTAGGTCAAATGATATTTGTGAAATTGTACTAGGCTTATATATATTGAAAGGCATAAAAGTGTTCGGACTAATAAACGGCTACTTCTCACTATTAATTTATGATAGAATTACCGATACATTGGTCTTATCTCGTGATTGTTATGGCAAAAAAAATCTTTACTATTATGCAGATGACCAAAAATTGAATTTTGCTACAAGTATCGAACATATTCTAAACTATAATATTGATAAATCAATAAATCACAGTGCGTTATATGGTTACTTTATTCACAATTATAATCCGTTACACGATACTATTATTAAGGGTATAAATAAATTAAAACCTGGGTATGCAATTATATCACAAAACGGTGGTATTGAAATAAAACAATGGTATATTTTACCTGAAACAAATATCCGTCTGGAGTCATATGAAAGTGCTGTCAATCAGTTAGAAATGTTAGTAGACAATGCTGTCAAAATTCGTTTAGGGGGAGAGGATAATATAGGATGTTTTCTCAGCGGAGGCATCGATTCTTCTATAGTTACTGCTATAGCGTCAAGGTACAAATCAAATTTGCCGACTTTTAATATTGGCTTTCCCAATCATCCCTTTTTCGATGAGACAAAGTGGGCTTTGATAGCAGCAAAACACCTTAAAACAGACCATCGTACAATAGAAGTAACTGAAAATCATCTAATAGAAACTTTGCCAAATGTTCTTGATAGTTTAGATGAGCCATTTGCCGACAGCAGTGTTGTATTACTCTACATTTTAGCCCGCGAAGCAAAAAAAGAGATTAATTCAGTTTTAACGGGTGATGGTGCAGACGAAGTTTTTGGAGGATACAGAAAGCATTTAGCTCATTATAAAGTAGCTAAATCACACAAATACAGATTGTTAGCGAAGACAATGTTGCCATTTTTTAGTTTAATTCCGCAAACACGTAAGGGCAAAATAAGTGATAAAGCAAGACAATTGGCAAAATTTTTGGTAGGTTTATCATTAATGCCATCTGAACGCTATGTTCGTTGGGCATCAATATCAACACGGAAAGAGGTAAATAAACTTCTGTGTAATTCAGAAGAAAATGCTGATTATTATGCATTTATAAAACAATTAACTGATACGCTTAACAAAAATGACTCAATAGGCGAGATAACAAAAGCCGATATACAATTGGTTTTACACGGCGATATGCTTCAAAAATTAAATTTTGGATTATCTCCACATGCTTTAAATGCACGCTCCCCATTTATCGATCATAGGGTTGTTGATTATGCCTTGTCTTTGCCTGATTCTTACAAGGTTTACGGTAACTTTAGAAAAAGAATTTTACAAGATAGTTTTAAAACCTATCTTCCAGAAGAGTTGTTTACAAGATCAAAAAAAGGTTTTGAATTGCCACTACAATCATTATTAAGTGGAGCTTTTTTTGATAAAATAGATAAAGAGTATTTAAATAGAGATTTTGTGGCAGAACAAGGTTTGTTTAACTTTAAATATACAGAGGAATTAAAAAAGAGACTCTTTAAACCAAATGTGGGAGATACTCCTGCAAAAATTTGGGCTTTGGTTGTGTTTCAACATTGGTATAAAAAACATTTAGGGATTTAGTAATGTATAAAGTTCTCAGGATTATCAATCGGTTTAACTTAGGAGGTCCTACGTATAACGCAGGCTATTTGACAAAATACCTGCCCGATAATTTTGAGACAAAACTTATTGGTGGTCCTAATGAAAAATGCGAGGCAGATAGCTTGTTTATTTTAGAAAGTATAGGAGTAAAAGGGCAAGTTATTGAAGAGATGAGACGTTCTTTAAATCCTTTAAATGATTTGCGCTCCTTTAGAAAAATATTAAAAATAATAAAGGAGTATAAACCAGATATTGTTCACACTCACGCATCAAAAGCGGGAACATTAGGTCGTTTAGCTGCTTGGTTTTCAGGAGTTCCTGTTATAGTACACACTTATCATGGGCACGTTTTTCATAGTTATTTTAATGTTTTTAAAACATTAATATTTAAGACAATAGAGCGTTTTTTAGCCAGACAAAGTAGTGCAATTGTTGTTATTAGTCAGTTGCAAAAAGAGGAGTTGTGCAAAAAATTTAAGATTATACCAGAAAAAAAGACACATATAATACCCTTAGGTTTCGATTTAAGCCGATTTTCAATAAATCAGTCAGAAAAGAGAGTAGTTTTCAGGTCTCGCTATAAAATTCTTGATAACGAAATTTTAGTTGTAATAGTCGGAAGACTGGCATCTGTGAAAAACCACGAGATGTTCTTAAAAATAGTTAAAAGTATCAAGGATAGTAACTCTACAATAAATTTTAGGTTTATGATTGTAGGAGACGGAGAAACACGTAAATATTTAGAGGATATGGCTTTAACCATAGGACTATCAATATCGACACCCGAAGAGCAGACTGAAAACTCTGATATAATTTTCACATCGTGGATTAGAGAAATTGAAAATGTTTATGCTGCAGCCGATATATCAGTTTTAACTTCGTTAAATGAGGGGACCCCCGTAAGTCTAATAGAGTCGTTGGCAGCAGGAGTACCAGTTGTTTCAACAAATGTTGGTGGCATCGCCGATTTTATCACTGATGGTGTTCACGGTTTTTTAACTAGCACTGATCAAGTAGAGCTGTTTGCACAACGCGTTGCTGAACTTGCAAGTAATGTAGAAAAACGTAAACAAATGGCAGAAAAGGGCAAAGAACAGGTACTTAAAATATTCGATTTAAAGCGGCTTGTGACCGATGTAACAAATCTATACACTAATTTACTTTCTAATCGGACTAAAAAGTAACCAGTTTGCACAAAT
>DAOSIN010000029.1:7158-11096 GCA_035366675.1 Salinivirgaceae bacterium
AGCATTATCTTTGGGAAAAATATATTTTATCATGAGAATTAAGCTATTGTATCATGCCATATTTATAATCGTTATTTTAGCTTTCTTGCATGGTTGCAAATTGTTGCAGCCAAACAAAATGCTTTCAACACCACCGGATTATCAGTATTCAGAGTTTAAAACATCTGAAGTTGAGTATAGAATAAAACCGTATGATAAAATCCGAATAAGCGTCTCTACAAACGATGGCTATAGAATGATTGCCATAACCGAAGGTGTTAATACTCAAAACATTAAGGGCGAGATGGATTTTATGGTTGAATTTGACGGCATGGTTAAATTGCCTACAATTGGTAGAGTTGATATTGCTGGACAAACAATTCGCGAAGCCGAACAGTCGCTTGAAAAACTATATGCCGAACATTATCAAAATCCGTTTGTTCTTTTGCAAGTGGTTAATCGTCGAGTATATGTCTTTAAAAGTGGGGGACAAATAGGAACTGTAGTAACAATCCCGGAAGATAATCTTACTTTACTTGAAGCAATAGCCCAAGCGGGCGGACTTAGCGATACTGATAAAGCATATCAGATAAAACTTATTAGAGGTAACCCGGCAAAAGAACCACAAGTGTTTTTATATAATATCAGAGAGTTAAGTGAGCTTAAAGGAACTAACTTACAGTTAGAAGCAAACGATATAATACATATTGAAAGCAGACCAAGATATGGAAAAAGAATATTAAGCGAACTGACACCATATTTTGCGTTAATATCCACAATATCATCAGTAATACTTCTTGTTTTATATACAAAATAATGACAAACAGAAAACTACCTATACTTAACGACACATTTGATCCCATAGTTTTCTTTAAAATTGTTAAAAAAACAATTTTACCATCTATTGCTATCCTGTTAATTGCATTAGGTATTGGGTTTGTTTATTTGCGATATACTCCACCGCTTTACGAAGCTAAAACAGTTATGCAAATGACTAATGATGATAATCCAAATAAGTTATTGAAGTTATCAGAAGCTTATGGAGAAGATAATAAAAATCTAAACAAGATCATCACACTATTACGTTCGAAAGAGTTTATAAAACGCTGCATGACACACCTTGCGTTTGATGTGCGTTATTTTATCAAAGGAACATTTCTAAACTCTGAACTATACAAATCAACGCCTTTTATTGTAGAATACAAAATAGAATCAAATAATATTTACCAAAAAAATGTATTCGTTCATTTTTACTCAATAGACTCTTGCCAAGTTAGATACGAAAGCAACGGTAGTAAATATGAGTATAAGGGCTTAACTGGGAAATGGTTTTCTTTAGGAGGCAACCAGTTCAAAATTATAATGCAAAATTTTCAAGCTGTTGAAAATATGAGTAAATCAGAGCCTCTTAACAGGTATTTTTTTCAAATAACTAATCCCAGAGAGATTGAAAATGAGATACTTGAAAAACTTTCAGTTCGTATTTTAAGTCAACAAACACAAACAATAGAAATTACATACTCGTCTAACAATGCATCACAAGCAGCTGAAGTTGTTAATGTAATTACCGATGTGTTTCAAAAATATGAAGTTGTTAAAAAAGGGGAAAGTGTACAAAATATACTTAAATTCATTGATAAACAATTAGATATTGTTTATAATAATTTAGATATAGTAGAGTCTGATATGCATAGCTTTAAAAAGAAATTTAATATAAATGATAAGCCAAAATCAGAGTCCCCAATACCATTGTTTGTGAGTCGTGCAACAGAAATGGAAAACGAAATACTTTCTGTTGAATTTGAATTATCGACTTTGGAACACATTAAAACTGAGCTATCAGACAATCCAGATGCAAATATTTACGAGATGTTAGCAATGCTTACAGGCACAAAAATCGAATCGTTTATTTCGACAATGCTAAGCAATTTGCAACTTTTGATACAACAACGTAATAATATGCTTTATGAAGTAACTTCAACCAATCCAAGAATAACAAAAATAGAGACACAGATAGCATCCTATAAAAGGCAACTGTTGGATTTTATCGGCTCATCAATTACTCGACTTGAACAGAAAAAGAACATATTACAAGAGGAAATTATAAAATACGAAAAAAGTATCTTTCGCGGTTCAGGCTATAATGAATTTGAATACGCAAAACTACAACGCCTATATTCGATCAACGAAGAGTTTTATCATCAGTTAATGCAAAAAAAAGCAGAGTACATGATAAGTCAAGCAAGCTTTGTACCCAGTAGCACAGTTTTAGAAGTTGCCTCTGTGCCTACTAATCCTATTTCTCCCAACAAAACGCGTGTTTTTTCGATAATACTTACTGTTGCATTAATAACGATATTTGTTTTAGTGACTACTAAATACCTGTTATACGATGATATTCTATTGCCTGAAACGATCAAAAACTACACCGATACACCCATTATAGGTGTAATACCAAATTATAAGAATAAAGTACCTGTATCACAACTTCTTGTTGATAAACATCCAAATTCAATGTTTACTGAAGCATTTAGAAATATTAGAACTAATATTCAATTTTTATCGCAAGGACATGGAACCAAATTAATTACAGTTACTTCTACAATTTCTGGTGAAGGGAAAACTTTTGTAGCCATAAACTTAGCTGGTATTCAGGCATTAAGCGGAAAAAAAGTTATACTGTTAGACATGGATTTACGCAAGCCACGTCTTCATATCGGGTTTGATGTTGATAACGAAAAAGGTATGAGTACCATTATTTGTGGCGAGCACAAGTGGCAAAAATGTGTACGCAAAAGTGATTTGAATGGATTAGACTATATTACTGCAGGTCCTGTTCCACCAAACTCTGCAGAGTTGGCTTTCAGCAATCGTGTAGAAGAGATATTTGAAGAACTCGAAGATCATTATGATGTTATTATTGTTGATACTCCACCCATCGGAATAGTAACAGACGCATTAATGAACCTTCACAGGGCAAATTATCCGATATATGTGTTTAAAGCAGGGGTGTCAAAACGCAGTTTTATTCAAAATGTAAATAGCTTGATAGAAGATAAAAAACTGTCAAATATCTCTATAGTTTTTAATGGTGTTGATTTTAGAAAGAGTCGTATAACAGCCTATGGTTACGGCTATGGTTATGGATACGGATACAATTATTATACTGATGAAGAGGATTACGTTTCTTCAAAATGGTTGAAACGGTTTAAGTCGGCAAAGTTTTGGTAGTTTTATCTTGTTGGTATGGAGCACATTATATTGATAATCTTATATGCAGGATACTCGTTTCTATTGGGTTTTTTCCTGCACAGGTATCTTATTAACTCAACTGAAAAATATAACCTTAAAAAAGCAAACGTCACAGGTATTAGATGGGAAACGCAAACAAAACCTATTTTTGGTGGTATAACCTTTTTTAGTCTGTTTATATTCGGTATAATAAATTATGTCTTACTATTCAAAGGTGATTTTCTTACAAATAATATCGGTATAGGGATTATACTCGTTGTTACTATTTCATTTTTAATAGGTTTAGCAGACGATTTGTTAAACTCAAGTCCGTTCTTTAAATTTTTTGCTCAATTAGCTTGTGCTTTACTTCTGATAAACTTTGATATCTATATAAAAATATTTGAGTCGCAGACATTAAACTACCTATTGACAGTGTTTTGGGTGGTTGGTATAATGAACAGTATCAACATGCTAGACAATATGGATGCAATTACATCAAGTATTTCTACGTTGATTTTTGTATTTTTCTTGCTTGTTGTTATTTATCAAAATTATGTGGAAAAATGGTTTTACCTAGTTGTTTTAGTTTCAGCAATTAGCAGTACAGGCAGCTTTCTTATATTCAATTGGCACCCCTCAAAAATGTATATGGGCGACAATGGTTCAATGTTTTTAGGCGCGCTACTATCAATATTAGGAATACTATTCGTTTGGAATATGCCGAT
>DAOSIN010000030.1:0-10891 GCA_035366675.1 Salinivirgaceae bacterium
CAACTACCCTACAAAACCGAGGATTCAACCTCTGTACAATAGTGCTAATAGCCCCTCCTTTGCCCGCTGCATCGCGCCCTTCGAATATCACAACTACTTTAAGCTTCTTAGCTTTTACCCATTCCTGAAGCTTTATCATCTCTATTTGAAGCTTATAAAGCTCCTTTTCGTAGAATTTATTATCTATCTTTTTTTTATCGGTAACTACCTCATAGTGAAAATCGAGATTATTGTTACTCTCAGAAGCTTTTTTATGGTTTTTAGCTTCACCGTTTTTGTTCTTATTTTTTGGCATAACTCTAATGTTTTGATTAATGCCTACAATATACAACCTGATAGTGAAAAATAAACAATTTTTTATAAAAAAAACGGAGTAAACTCCGTTTTTTATTTTTAATTGACTGAAAGTCAAATAATTGTTAATTGTTAATTGTTAATTGCTTTTAAGGTACTTGTCAAACCAAGCAAAAAACTCCCTCTGCCAAAGAACTGCATTTTGTGGTCTAACAACAAAATGTGTCTCTTCGGGGAAGATTAGCAACCGTGCTTCTACGTTGTTTAAACGAGCGGCTGTAAATGCTTGAAGTGACTCTGTATATGGAATACGGAAATCGTATTCTCCGTGAATTATCAATATAGGTGTATCCCAATTGCTTGCAAAACGGTGTGGAGAGTTGGCGTATGAACGTTGTGCAACTTTATTGTCTTTCTCCCAGTATGCTCCGCCAAGGTCGTGATTTGGGAAGAAAGTTTCTTCGGTAGCACCGTAAAAGCTTTCAAAGTTAAACATTCCACAATGCGAGATAAAAGCCTTAAATCGTTTCTGGTGATGTCCAGCCAAATAGAAGACTGAATAACCGCCATAGCTCGCTCCCACGCAACCCAAACGATTTTCGTCAATGCACTCATCTTTTTTAATCTCATCAATAGCTGTTAAGTAATCCTGTATGTTTTGTCCAGAGTAGTCGCCAGATATTTGCGCAGTCCACTCTTGTCCAAACGATGGCACACCGCGGCGGTTTGGAGCAACAATAATGTAATCGTTAGCAGCCATAATCTGGAAATTCCAGCGAAATGAGAAGAACTGACTTACAGTACTTTGTGGACCCCCTTGGCAATAAAGCAGTGCTGGATATTTCTTAGATGAGTCAAATTTTGGGGGATAAATAACCCAAACGAGCATCTTTTTGCCGTCTGTAGTTGTTACCCAACGCTCTTCGGTTTTTCCCATTGCTATATGGTCGTAAATGGGCTTATTTGTAAAGGTAATTTGAGTCTCCGCTTTGTTCTCACGATTTACAGAGAAAATCTCGGTTGCCATGGCGTGGTTCATCTTTTTGCAAACAAGAGTATTGCTCGACACTATAACGCTTTGATAATCATGATGTCCCTCGGTATATTTTTCGATATTGCTACTTTCGATATTGATTGAATAAATGTGGTGTGTTCCTTTAGTTGGACTGACAAAATAGAGTGTCTTACTGTCTGAATCCCAAACCATATCTGAAACGTTTTGGTCGAAATTGGCTGTCAGATAAGTTGTTTCCGAGGTCTCTAAATTGAGAAGCATTAGTCGCTCTTTATCAGCCTCGTAACCGGGTGTCTCCATACTTTGCCAAGCCATATATTTGCCATCGGGCGAAAAGGTGGGGTATTTGTCGTATCCAAGGTTTTTTTCTGTCAAGTTTTTAGTCTCTTGGGTAGTGATGTCGTAAAGATAAATGTCTGAATTAGTGTTTGTTGCAAACTCAGATCCGGTATATTTTTTACAGGAATAAGCAATTGCTTTGCTGTCGGCTGTCCACGAAACGTCAGAAGCGTCGAAGAATGGAGACATTGGTGCGTCCCATGCTTCGTTGGGCATAATATCTTTTCCCTCTGTAACAACTGTGCTACCAAGCGGGGCAACAAATATGTGGCTGTAATATACATCGTTCCAGTGATCCCAGTGACGCGACATTAAGTCGGTGTAGATACGAGCGTTTGCTAATGGCAAATCGGGTTGAACGTCAGACAATTCTTCGCCAACCTTAACTTCGGCTGTGTAAAGAATTTGTTGTTTGTCGGGGGATATTTTGAAAGCATTTATACCACCTTTTACCTCTGTTATCTTTACAACACTGCTTGCGTTTATTGTCGATTTATACACCTGTGTTGAACCCTCGTGTGTGCTTATAAATGCAAATGTTTTATCATCAATCCATTGTGGGTCGAACTGCGAACCTGAAAGATTAACGGCTTTTTGTGCTTCTCCTCCGTTAACAGGAATTATAAAGAGAGATGTCCGACTTTTATTAGTTTCTAATTGATAATAAGTAATTGTGTAAAGTACATTTGTTCCGTCCGGTGAGAGTTGTACGCTACCAACACGACCAAACTTCCAAAGAATTTCGGGTGTAAGCACTCCTTTGGCTATTTCGGCTTCAGTAAGTTGAATATTGAATTCAAAGTCACTTTCGGCAGTCTTTTTTTGCTGTGGTTGACATGCTATTAATCCCATAATAGCAAGCAACAATGTGATTGTTAAATTTCTCATGTTAAAATCTTTATGCTTAAGGTTGTATAAAATTAAACTGTTATTTACGTGTAAGTTTTTCCAATGCGTCGAATGCCAAATCGAAGTTTGGCTCAATCTCCAAGGTTTTATCGTAATACTTTATTGCATTCTCCTTATCTCCAGATAGTTGATAGCTTAAACCCAATCTGTAAAATATTCTTGCCTCATAGGGATAATACTTGGCAGCTTTCTCGAAATATTTTATTGCATCTGCTTGTTGTCCAATATCTTGATATATATACCCAATATTAAAAAGAGGGTCTAAGGCTAAAGAGTCTATCTCGTTTAAAATTGCAAAATATTGATTCAGAGCCTGTTGCTCTCTTCCTGTCTCCTGATAATACATTCCAAGATTGTATCTCGGCTCAATATCGTGAGGTCTTAGGTTTATTGCATTGTTAAAGAAATCAATGGCAATATCCTCTCTTTCATTCGAATAGAGAAGACCAAGATAGTTTTGTGCTTCGTAAAACTTTGGGTCAATAGTAACTACTTTCATCAAATCTTCGATTGCACTTTTGCTATCTCCCTCAAGATCGCTAACCATAGCACGCATTAACAGTGCCTGAGTATTATTCTCCTCACTTTTAATAATCATGTTGAGTATATTTCTCGACATAATATACTCTTCTGTAATCATATAGAGGTTTGCCAATTTTAAATTAGCCTCTAAATGAGTAGGGTAGCGTTGTATAATTTTTGTTAAAGCCGTTTTTGCCATAACCACCTGACCACGCATAATCTCCATATCGGCACGTCTTAAAAGATATCCCATTTTATCGGGGGCAAGCCGGTTTGCAATTTCAATATCGTTAATTGCACTATCTAAATTTTGAAGTAAAAAATATGCGTTTGAACGTTCGCTAAAATATACGTCGTTTTGCGGGTCTTTTCTTATAAGAACTGTAAGGCTATCAATAGTTTTCTTAAATATCTGCGATGTAGAAATAGGTTTTTCTTCTGATACCTCCTTTTTAGGTTGCTTTGTCCCGCAAGAGCTTAGAAGAGATGCAAAAAACGATATTAATACTATCTGTGTTACTCTTTTCATCCGGAAACTATAAGTTATTCGATTTTTATTCATCAAGAGGAGCTGTCTCTAGGGCTTTTACAACTTTTTCCTCTATTTCTGCCTGTAGCTCAGGATTGTCGGTCAGCAGTTGTCTTACAGCTTCGCGTCCTTGTCCAAGTCGAGTCTCTCCGTAGCTAAACCACGAGCCTGCCTTTTTGATAATATCGAAATCGACACCTAAGTCAATTATCTCTCCGGTTTTGCAGATACCTTCGCCATATATGATATCGAACTCAGCTTTTTTGAACGGTGGAGCCATTTTGTTTTTCACCACTTTGGCGCGTGTACGGCTACCGCGTGCATCTTCTCCATCTTTTATTGCTGATATTCGTCTAACATCAACTCTAACCGAGGCGTAAAACTTAAGAGCGTTACCACCGGTTGTGGTTTCAGGGTTACCAAACATTATACCTATCTTCTCACGTAACTGGTTGATAAAGATACAAGTAGTGTTTGTTCTGCTGATATTTGCGGTCAACTTTCTGAGTGCTTGCGACATAAGTCGTGCATGTAAACCCATGCGTGAATCGCCCATTTCGCCCTCTATCTCAGCTTTTGGGGTAAGTGCTGCAACAGAGTCGATAACTATAATGTTTATTGAGCCGCTTCTGATTAATGAATCGGCTATCTCTAAAGCCTGTTCACCGTTATCGGGCTGCGATATATATAGCTGGTCTAACTTAATGCCTAAATTTTTTGCATAAACGCGGTCTAAAGCGTGTTCAGCATCAATAAAAGCAGCTAAACCGCCATTTTTTTGTGCTTCGGCAATAGCATGCAGGGCTAAAGTTGTTTTACCCGACGCTTCGGGACCGTAAATTTCTATAATTCTTCCGCAGGGGTAACCACCAATCCCAAGGGCTGCATTTAAGCCAACAGAACCTGATGATATTACAGGTACTTGTACGACAGAGGTATCATCAAGCTTCATTATGGTTCCTTTGCCGTATGTTTTCTCTATTTTATCAAGAGTAATTTTTAGAGCCTTTAGTTTTTCTTCGTTTACGCTCTGCTCTTCGGTTTTTTCTTTTGCCATATTGTTAAGTTATTTATTGTTTCTATTCGTTTTTAAATTTACTGATTTTGGTTTTGTCTGGTTGATTTTCTTAGCAACTATTTTGCTTCTTCCAACATCTTAAAGATTTGTGCTGTGTGGTTTTTAGTATCAACCTTGTTGATTATAAGTTTTATTTTACCCTCTTTATCAATTATATAAGTTTTGCGTAACACTCCTTCGTATGTTCTGCCATACATTTTCTTTTCGCCCCAGGCATTATAGGTTTTTAAAATCTTTTTTTCGGTGTCGGCAATTAGGTTAAATGCCAAATTGTGTTTTGCAATAAATTTTTGGTGAGATGTAGCAGAATCGGGGCTTACGCCGATAACCTCAAACCCTTGTTTTGTCAAACTTGCGTAATTGTCGTTTAAGTTACAAGCTTCGGCTGTGCAACCAGAAGTATTATCTTTTGGATAGAAGTAAAGAATTAAATCTTTGCCGGCAAAATCGCTAAGTTTAATTGTTTTGCCATCTTGGTTTATTCCTTCAAAATTTGGTGCTTTTTGACCTATTTCAAGAGTTTTCATATTTGTATTATATTATTGATTACTATGTGAATAGCTATAAAAGATACAATATATATCCAAATAGCAAATTTAACTAACATATTTACGAATACAAAAAAAAGTAATAATCTTACTGAAATTTTTATGGTCACGTTGTTAGTTGTTTTGAACCATTAAGGCATTAAGAGTAGAGACGCCACAATGTGGCATCTCTACAATACCCTTATATTCAATTGTTAATTACTTTTTTCATTTCGTCAAGTTTAATGTACCACGATCCTCTTATTTAACCTTTTCTATTACTTAAACTTTTAAAGCTAAATTTCTAATTTTTAGCTATAAATATGAAAAAAACTTTTATATTTGTTAAATTAGATAATTTTTATGGAATGAACACGCCTATCTATATTTAAAATATAAAAACTTGATTGCAAAGCATGTTGGTTCTATTTAACCTTAAACTAAAAAAATCTAAGCGTATGGATAGATAAAAGATAAAATAGAAAATTTAAGAGCGTAAGCTTATATTCTTGCTATTGAAAATCGCCAAATTTTTAATTGCACACAAGGAAATAAGTGTTCGTTCACGCTTCGGCGTGGGTCGTACTTATTTGTGTGCAGGGTGTTTGGCGATACCTCAATAGCGGATAAGGTTTCAGTCCCACGCTTTTTTTATGTATTAATACCACATTAGGGGCTGGTGTGGAATTAATAAATATTTTTAACTATGAAAAAATTTAATTTTATTTTAGGTGTAGCATTAACTGCTACAATTGGTTTTGTTGGATGTGCTCCAAAAGCTTATGTAACACAGTACGCGCAAACCAGTCAGGCTCAACTCGCAAAGAACGTTGAAGCTTCACAAACAAAAGGAAATATTACCATTGAACTAACACCGCTCAGTGACAAGGAGTATGAAAAGACGTTTTACAAACAAAAAATTGATGTGCTTTACACACCGCTGTTGTCCACCGAAGTTAAGCAAAAAACAGAGGAGTACCTTTTTCAAGTTTATAGTGACCTTACCCCTTTTCAAGTTACTGTTATAAATAATACTCCACACATCCTGCGCATGGGAGCATCTAGAGTAATTTTTGTCGACCCAGATAGCGATGAGCCTGTATTTGCTTTGGATAAACTAGGGATTCTTCAGGACATTAAAGGTACATTTCCTGCCTATGAAGCGTTAATTAACAGAGTAAAAAAAGAATATCCATTAACTTCTGCTGAGATGATAGAGGCTGATGTAACAAAAGGTTTTACGGAAGTAATAAACAAACTTAAGTTTATAAACGGCTTTAATATGGAAATTATGCCAAGCATGAGGGCAACTGGCACATTAATATTCCCTGTCAAACCAGAAAAAGCAGCAGACGGTTTAATATCGTTTGTTGATATGGTCTCGAAAACTGACCCAGCAGGTAATCCAACTGAAAGAGTAAGATTTGACTATAAAACAGAGATTTTAAATCGCTATTGGAAAGTTGACCCTAATGCAAACCAATGGGTTGAAATACAAAAAGATGAGTACAATAAGGGTAAACAAAATCCACAACGCTACATTTACAACAAACAGACAAAAAAATGGGAACCTCAGAACTAAGTTTCTAAATATTAGTCTGAACTAAAATAGTTTAAACTATTTTTCATTTTTAATCAACGGTGGAAGAGGATTACGTAAGTGGTCCTCTTTTTTGTTCTTTTACTACTGTAATAGGCATAGTCTGAATTTTACTATTGCTTTTTCGAACTGTATTTACCTCTGCAAAATTTGAAGGGGCTACTATAAATTATAATTCTAAAATAGTATTAAACAAAAGATTAATAAAAGTTTAAATTTAGGCACACATAAAGGATATTTTTCACATCTTTGCTAAACAGCGTCACGTAAAATGTTTGAATTTACCGTATATACTTAGAACTGTAAACTTATAGTACTTATTTAGATAACACGTTTTAACATATTATAAATATTATTAATAGTATGAATTTCATGTATAACTTTAAATAAAAAATTATAATCCAATGAAAACAACCTTATTATACATGTTTGTTTTTTTAGCGACAAGCCTGTCAGCTATGTCCGATACTTTATCAGTACAGTCGTGGTTGGTCTCTCAACCACAGATAGTTAAAAAACCTATTTTTTCGGATACAAAAAACACGCAAAACGAAACATTTAAAAACGCTGATTTGCTAAAATACGACAATTTCGATATTCAAAGTATCACTCCTAAAGAGAACGAGTTGTTTAATCAAACGGGTGTGTGGTCGGTAAAAATTTTAACTGACAATACGCTTAATATTGTAAACAGCGATACAAGCGAAATAGGGGTCAGCTATGTAAGCACATATATTTGGATAGAGAGGTGGATGAAACTTAAATTGGAAATAAAAAGCCCCCAGATGATTCGCGCATGGTTAGATGATTCAGAAATAGGCACAAAGCAAACCACCGAATCAAATATCGAAAAACAGGGAAAGATTTCGAAAGAGTTAAAGCTTGAAAGAGGGAAGCACAAACTTATGATAAAAACTTTACATTTCCCTTCCGATTCATGCCAATGGTCAATCTCTGCATCAGTTATAATTGACAGCACTATAGCTCCTGAAAATATTAGAATTGAGACAGACCCAACGGACAGAAAAAATATTTCGCATATAATGCACGGAACAAGATGTTCAGGGATAAAATTGTCGCCCGATTCTAAATACTACTCTATATCCTACAGAACAACAAAGCCCGGAGGAGAAAATCCAGAGTCATGGACAGAAATAAAGCGCACTATCGATGACAACCTGATTTTCAGCTTTCAACACTCTAAAATTTCGCAACTACAGTGGTTGCCAAAATCAAATAAGTTGTCATATATTGTAAGTGTTGGCAAAGAAAAACATTTTTATATCTTTGATATTGAGAAGTTAACGTCTGAACGGCTGTTTGTTGAAACAAATGATATGGGTTGGTGTACATGGTCGCCAGATGAATCATATGTGATTTACAATATCACAGAAAAAGACGATTTTACTTATACAACTACTAAGAGAGTTGATGGAATGAGAGACCGTTTGCAGGGATATAGAGACCGATCGTTTATCCATAAATTTGATATTAAAACTTCAAGTAAAGAGCGTTTAACATTTGGAAATCAGAGTACATATATTAGCAGTATTAGTCCTGACAGTCGTTATTTGGCAATAAGCACAAGTTTTTCCGATTATACTGAGCGTCCCTATTCAAAACAACAAGTTTATATAATTGATCTTAAAACGCTAACAGTTGATACTTTATGGACAGATAAACGCTGGTCAGTTAGTGTTAGTTTTTCGCCAGACGGTAAAAAGTTGCTGTGTGCCGGAGGTCCTTCTGCATTTGGAGAGATAGGCGAAAACATAGGGGAATATAAAATAGCAAATAACTACGATACTCAGCTATATATTTACGATATTGAAACAAAAACAGTCGATCCTATAACTAAGGACTTTAACCCCTCGGTTGATAACGCAATATGGTCAAGCGCAGATAACAATATCTACATAAGCACTACAGATAAAGATAGTAAACGTATTTATAAATACGAAGTTAAGAATAAGAAATTCGTTCCCATAACTCAAGAAAATGAGTATGCTACTGGGTTTAATATGGCAAACAAGGCAACTGTAATATCTTATAAATCATCAAAAACAAACCTATATGGTTCTTACAGAATATTAGATTTAAAAAGCAACAAGTCAAAAATTGTCGAAGAGCTTGAAAAACAGAACTATAAAAATGTTGAGTTTGGCGAGGTTAAAGATTGGAATTTTGTATCTTCGCAGGGAGTAGAAATTAGCGGTCGATACTACCTGCCAATTGATTTTGACGCAACTAAAAAATATCCCGTAATTGTGTATTACTACGGCGGCACTACTCCCGTAGGCAGAGCCTTTGGCGGACGTTATCCGTTCAATTTGTGGGTTGGAGCGGGTTATATTGTTTATGTGCTGCAACCAAGCGGAGCTACAGGGTTTGGACAGGAGTTTTCTGCTGCTCACGTAAATAATTGGGGAATAACCGTGGCTGATGAAATAATTGAGGGTACTAAGAAATTCTTGGCGGCGCACTCTTTTGCAGACGAAAAACACGTTGGTTGTATCGGTGCTTCGTATGGAGGGTTTATGACCATGCTGCTAACAACTCGTACTGATATTTTTGCTGCAGCAATATCGCATGCCGGTATTAGCTCAATATCAAGTTATTGGGGTGTGGGAAATTGGGGATATGCGTACAGTGCCGAGGCAACAGCAGATAGTTATCCGTGGAATGCAAAAGATTTGTATGTTAACCAAAGCCCACTATTTAACGCCGACAAGGTAACAACACCTCTGCTTCTGCTTACTGGAGATAGTGATACAAATGTACCTCCAGGTGAAAGTATTCAGCTATATACAGCATTGAAAATTTTAGGAAAAGAGGTGGAATTAGTAACGGTAAAAGACGAAGATCATCATATTTTTGGATATAAGAACCGAATAGAGTGGCATAATACAATTATGGCGTGGTGGGATAAATATCTAAAAAATCAAGAAGAGTGGTGGAATGAATTGTACCCAACTAAAAATTATTAATTTTGGAGATATTAACGTAAAAACAAAACAACCCAATGTCGGACTTAGAAGATATCAAAAAGCCTATTGAGGCTGAACTTAAACTCTTTAATGAAATATTCAAGGATAATATACTTACCGACAGTGGGTTATTGCGTTCTGTTATTAATTATGTTTTAAAAAGTAAAGGGAAACAACTGCGCCCAATTATAGTTTTTCTTACAGCTGGAGCCTGCGGAAAAATTAACCCCAAAACGCATAATGCTGCAGCATTAATAGAACTAATGCACACAGCAACCCTAATCCACGACGATGTTGTTGACGATAGTATGTTCAGACGTAATGCCTTTAGCATAAGTGGATTATGGAAAAACAAAGTTGCCGTTCTCATAGGTGATTATCTTTTAGCGCGAGGACTGCTTTTAGCGGTTAAAAACAAGGAGTTTGACCTGTTAGAGGCTGTCTCCTCAGCCGTAGATGAGATGAGTCGCGGCGAGATTTTGCAAATCAAAAAGAGCAGACAGCTAAATATTACCGAAATAGAATATTTTGAAATTATTGAGAAAAAAACAGCTTCACTAATAGCTGCATGTGCAAAAATCGGAGCAGAGTCGGTTGGTGCAGACGAACAGACAGTTGCAAAAATGCACGAGTTTGGAATTAATTTAGGAATCGCATTTCAAATCAAGGACGACCTATTCGATTATAAATTAGACAACAAAACAGGCAAACCAGCCGGCAACGACCTGAAAGAACACAAACTAACTCTACCCTTGATTTTCACAAAAGAGCGAGCCAACTATAAAGAAAGACGGAAACTTCTAAAAATTATTAAATCGAAAAACCATTCGTATTCCCAAATAGCCAATCTTGTAGAGATAGTTTCAGACAAAGGCGGATTTGACTACACCGTACAACGCATGATAGATTATAAGAATCGGGCATTAGATTGCCTAAAGGTACTGCCTGATAATGAATACCGTACAGCTTTAAAACAGTTGGTTGAATTTGTTATTGATAGGGACAAGTGAAATAATAAGGAAAAAGGAGAAAGTCCACGGTCACTGAGTATTCTAAGTAAAAAACAAATTAAATTTAAGTTTTTTTCAAAA